>CAZKRS010000114.1:2006-5027 GCA_964555265.1 uncultured bacterium
GCGGATTGAACCTGATTCCATCCGGCTTGAACTTCTTGAAAAAGAAAACGACGCCGAGTTAGTTGGTGTCAATTACCGGGACAGTCGCTCGCTTACCTGGGAAATTTACAGTGAATCCCCCCAGCAAATCAAAACGGGGATCTATTTTTTAATTGCCGGTTTCAGTCGGGATATTTCCTACCGGGTAACTCACGAACCTGATAATAATTTATTGAAACTACGGGAAGAACAGACAGTTTTCAACCACTCGGGCGAAGATTTTATGAATGCCCTCCTCGGGCTGGGCCATGGCTACCGGGTCCAGCGCAACTTTACCGCTGGTGAAACCCGGCGGCTACCCGTCTACCGTTCGGATGATCTTCCGGTAAACAGATACATTTTATACGATTCTAACCGGCAAACAGGCTCGGCTGGGCGGAACGAAGCTGAGATCTCCCCCCTGCCGGTTAAATTTGAATTCTATAACATCCAGGAAAAAGGGTTGGGAGATAAACCCCTTTACGAGGGCAAAACCCGCATTTATGAACTCACTGAAGATGAGCGGCAAATTTTTACCGGCGAAGACCGGCTGGAATTTACAGCCCCCGGCGATACTTTCGTTCTGACCGCCGGCATGAGCCGGGATATTGATATTGAACGTAAAAAAATCGAAAGCAACCGGGAGAATATCACCAGGGATAACGATAGAAATATTCAGCTCTATGATCTCGTGGAAACGGTGAAATTAACCGCGGAAAGTTTTCATGACAAAACACGGGTTATCCGTCTTAAGGACTACATTGACGGTGAGTGGGAGATGCTGGAAACCACCCATCCTTTTGAAAAAATCAACTACCGTACAATCCAGTTCGAAATTAAACTTCAGCCCGGTGATAAGGAAGAAATAACCTTCCGCTACCGGCGTAAAAATATAAGGGGAGATATCCGATGAAAAAATATATAGCTCTCGTCGCTGCTGTTTTTGTTCTCATTGTCTCTCCCCTCGAGGCCCGGATAAATCTGTCGGCTCCCACCCGGCTGGAGGAAACAGTATTAACCATCTATAACGAAGAGGACCTGACCCTTGTCCGGGAATTACGGAAAGTTGCGCTGCGGGAAGGTAAAAACGAGCTCAGTTTCAACTGGGAGAAAACACAGGTTGACCCAACCTCCGTCTTTTTTAACCTCCGCACGGGTTCGGATGAAATAGTTAAAAAAGACATCTCTTATCCTCCCTCCACCACCGGCACACTGACCTGGGAGGTTGAAGCCCAAACGGCCACCGAGGTTAAAATAGAGATAAATTATCTCACCCGGGGCCTGGATTGGAAATCCCTGTATCACGGTCGGCTAGACCGGGAAAAAACAGTGATGGATCTGGAGGGTTACGTCCGGATTCAAAATAATAGTGATATCCATTTTAAAAATGCCCGGGTCAACCTCTTGATTGGCGAGGTAAATCTGCTTGATGAACTGGCGGAGGTGATTAGCCAGTGGAGAAAAAAACGCAAAGAAGAACCGGAGAGACGGCCCGAACCCGAGGTTGCCCGACATATGATGCCGGTGGCTCCGGCGGAGATGCCCGCAAGATTCGAACAGGTAATTGAGCAGGCGGGGGCGGATGAATATCACCTCTTGAAACTGGGAGAGGTGGGCGATATCTCCCCCGACCACGACCGCCGACTTAAATTTACCGGCCACCGGGAGCTCAAAGTGGACAATTTTTATCGTTCCCGGCTGGACAGTAACAATAACAAAACAACAGAACATCTTTTGAAATTTGAAAATCCTTCCGAGACTGAACCGCTCCCGGAAGGTAAAATACAGCTTTTACGCCGCTCAACAGGCGGAGAATTGTCTTTCGTCGGCAACCCCCGGCTGAATTATCTCCCTCCCGGCGGGCAGGCCCGGCTGGCCCTGGAGGAAACCCCCCAGGTTCGAGCATTAACGAAAAAAATGAACATCCGGTCCCTGGATTTTTCTTTTGACGAGGAGGAAAAATTAGTGGGATGGATTGAAGAGACGGATTATGAAACCACTATAAATAATTTTCGCAACATCCCGGTAACCCTGCAACTGGAACGACATTTCCCCCATCAAAACTGGGAAATTATCGCTACCTCCCACCAATTCGAACAGATCGCCGACAACCGGATCCGGTACGAACTAAAACTGGGCGCCGGGGAACAAATCCTGCTGGAAGAAATAATACAGCTCGAGCGAGACTGAATAACTACCCGATTAGTCCTTCTTCGGTCAGACGTTTTTTCAGGAGTTGGGCCTGCTTTTCGAAACGTCCTTCGCATTCTTCCGGGGGGAGGCTGCGGGTTTCCCGGATAAAAGAAATCTGCCGGAGGAAATATAAAGGCAGGAGTCCGGTGATGATTTTTTTGTCAGGGGCCTCCAGATAGGTACTGATCGCATTTGTCAGCACATCCACCCACATCTCCCGGTCCAGATCGTATTCACCACCGTTAATCATCTTCCGGGCTCTACTGACCAGGTCCTCCGGTAAAAACAGCTCCATGTTCTGGCCGTAGTCATCGTTTGTCTCCTCAATTCGGTGGGCAATACTTTCGGTATCCACGGTTAACTCGGGGAAGGTGGAATCACCCAGGGGCGGAAAATAACGCTCGGGTTCGCGAGTCTCGGGGGGCAGATCCTCCCACATCTCTTGATCGTCCCGCAGGATGTTAAACAAACTTTCACAGACTTCCTGGAACATTGGCAGCAGGTTGGGAGCGCTGGGTTTATGAGCTTTCTGGCCCAGGTGAGTGCAGCCTATCTTCCCCCCCTTGTATATGCTGGACGTTGTCATAAAAATATCAATCCCATACTGCAGCGTGCAGTCGTACCAGTTCTCCTGTAGCCAGTAAGCAGCCATTTCTCCCGAAAAAGAAAAATCTCCCCCGATCGGTTGGCGGACGTTGTATTTATTCAGGGCATAAGTTATCGGATAACAGAGGTTGTTGGTGATCGTGCCGTCGTAGGGGTGACGTTTGTAGATGGGAGTTACAAAATCACAGCCCCCTACCAGAACCG
>CAZKRS010000115.1:0-4957 GCA_964555265.1 uncultured bacterium
TATCTCCCGAATGCAGGGTATGTTTGCAGGTTTTGAACCCCCACCCCGGCAATTTTTCAGCCACTTCTATCTGGCTTTTAATTGAAACTTCGTCCCTGTTCATAATCTCATAAACGAATATATCCAGTGGCCGGCGAGCCACTACTTCCGAATCAAGCTGGCGCAGTGTTCCGGCCGCCGCGTTGCGGGGGTTGGCAAAAGGTTCCTCGCCGTTTTCTATCCGCCGTTCATTCATATTTTGAAATTTTTGCAGGGGAATAAATATTTCCCCCCGAACTACCAGTTCGTTCGGAATTTCTGCCTCCCGGTTAAGATTCAGGGGAACTGAACGGATTGTGCGGACATTGGTGGTTACATCTTCTCCTTCGTATCCGTCCCCCCGGGTGGCGGCCCGGGCCAGCTTGCCGTTCTCATAAACAAGTCCCACCGACAGGCCGTCAAATTTCAACTCAGCCCAGTAAGTAAAATCATCATGACCGAGCTGTTCCCGCAAAAACCGGTCGTAATCAAGAATTTCTTCCTCTTCCAGCGTGCTGGACAGGCTGAGCATAGCAACCGGATGTTCAACAGTTTGCAGTTCATCAAGCGGAGGGGCCCCGACCCGCCTGGTGGGAGAATCGGGTGATTTAAATTCCGGGAATTTTTCTTCCAGTTTTTGCAGACGGGCAAATAATTGGTCATAAATGCTGTCGGCTATCACTGGCTGGCCTTCGGCATAATATTTACGATCGTGGTAATTAATAGCTTCCACCAGCAGCCGGTGCTGTTTTCGGGCTTCTTTTTTTTCAAAATCGGTAATTGCCGTAAAATCAAGCTCCGGATCTTCCAGATAAGGATTACTATTTTTTACCATGAATTAATCACGTCTGCAGTTAATTTGTGAATTTTAGAAGATTTTGCCATTGATTTTAATTTATCTACCATCTGTTTTAAACTCAACTCCGGTGGGATTCAGGGACTTATTTCGTCAAGGTTTGGTAAGTTTAAAACTGTTTCCCTTATTTTTTCATAAGAATCCAGGGTTGGGAATTGAGAATATTCTTCTTTTAGAGCAGCCGGCGGGTTATATAAGAGCCCTTTATCGGCTTTCCTGAGCATGGAAAGATCGTTGTAAGAATCACCAAGCGCAACGATGTAAAACCCAATTTCTCCCAGCTTTTCAAGGATGTTCCATTTCATCCCCCGGATTCGCAGTTTAAATCCGTTTATTTTTCCCTGGCCGTCAACCGTGAACCGGTTGGCAAAGAGGTTAAATCCGCCCATGTCCCAGACCAGGGGGTCGGAAAGCTCATGAAAAGTATCGGAAATTATTATTACCTGGCCCTGGCGGCGACACCAGGATAGAAATTCCATACTGCCCGGGTAAGCCATTACCTGCCGGGTTACTTTCTGCAGATCAGAGAGTTTCAACCCCTCCCGGCGCAGGATCCGTATTCGGTAGTTCATCAGTTCCTCAAAATCAGATATATCCCGGGTGGTTTTTTTAAGCTCTTCAATCCCGTAGAATTCGGCTATCTCAACCCAGAGTTCAGGAATTAAAACTCCTTCCAGATCGGTGGCAATTATCATTCTAAAACCTCCGGAATAGCTGTCTGGTTGCTGTTACTTGCTGCTGATTTGAACCCCCGACTTTAAGGACTGTTTATAATTCTATACTACCGGGGTAAAAAAATATATAATTTAACCTAAAATAATAGCAGTTAATTTTACAATCAAGCCACAGTGTTTTGTGGTTGAAGTTCCAGGTATGTTTAATTTTATCTTCCAAATTATCGGGGGCAATAGTTATAGTGGATAGTTCCAATAATGAGCTGAAATTTGTTGTGGACGTTATGCTTGGTCGACTGGCCAATTATTTGTTATTGCTGGGGTTTGACTGTGAATACCGGCGTCAATTTCCCGACGACGACCTGCTGAAGTTTGCAGAAACAGAAAATCGTGTCATTATAACCCGGGACGCCGATCTTGCGGCGGAGTATTCAACCGGTAAAGTTTGCCACCTGAAGACTACCGAGTTGGCCGAGCAGCTGAAGAAAGTTAAAGAAAAATTCTCACTGAATTTTTCTAAAGATAGATTGTTTACCCGCTGCGTGGGCTGTAATAAACCGCTGGTGGAAATTGAAAAAAAAGAGGTTGAAGAAGAAATACCCTCCCGGACCCGCAGCTGGCTGGATACCTATTATAGATGTCCCGGTTGTGAGAAAGTATACTGGCGGGGGACTCATTACGAAGCGGTTGTTGAACGCCTGGAAAACTGGGACCTGCTGGACGGGTAGCTTAAAACACTGAAAGGAACAGGTTGTAATGGATTTTGATTTAATACTGATCAGGTATGGAGAACTGGCGCTCAAGCAGGGGAACCGGGGGATGTTTGAGCAGCAGTTAAAAAAGAATATTGAACTTTCACTCCAGGAGTATGAATACGACCGGGTAAAGAAGTTCCAGGGGGGGTTCAAAGTTTATCTATTGCCGGCTTCCCCGGTTGATGAGATCTGCTCTCGCCTTGAAAAAGTGGCGGGAATTGCCTGGTTTGCGCCCGCTTTTTCCGCGGAGCGCGACCCCGAAACTTTAGCTTCCCTGGCCCTTGACCGGGGACAAAACCACCTGGAAAATGCCTCGACTTTTGCTGTTGATACCCAGCGGTCGGACAAAGAGTTTGATTTGAACTCCATGGATTTTAACCGCCGGGTGGGAGCGGTTGTGGACGAGGATACTTCCCTTACGGTGGATCTTGACGATCCCGACTGGGAAATAAATATCCATGTCCTCTGGGAAGAAGCCCTTTTGTTTTTTAATCGCCGGGGAGGACTGGGAGGACTCCCGGTCGGCACAGCCGGCGACGTTCTGGTTTTACTTTCCGGCGGTATAGATTCCCCCGTTGCAGCCATAAAAGCAATGCGGCGGGGAGCTCGACCTGATTTTCTTCATTTTTACGCCTACCCTTCCCCGGAGAAAGCCCTGGACCGGAAGATTCGCCCCCTGGTTGAAAAACTTGTCGAATTTAATAGAAACGGGAAGCTGTATCTTGTTCCCTATCTTCCCTTTGAGTTTGGGAGTGCTGAAGTTTCTCCGTCTCAGAAAATGGTTCTTTTTCGCCGTCATACTGTAAGAGTGGCCTGTAAAGTAGCCGGAGAGGACGCTCAGCAGGCCCTGGTAACCGGTGAAAGCCTGGGCCAGGTTGCTTCCCAGACACTGGAAAATATGGAAGCCATAGCTGCGGTGAGTGATCGTTTGATCCTCCGTCCGCTGGTGGGTCTTGATAAACAGCAGATAGTTGATCTTGCCCGCCGCCGGGGTACTTATGATATTTCTATCCGGGATTATAAAGATTGCTGCGCCATCCAGGCCCGCCACCCGGACACAAAAAGTTTCGTCCCTCGCCTGCAAGCGCTGGAAGAAAAATACGAGCTTGAAAAATTAGACGAACGGGCAATCAGCCAGATGAAAATCTTAGAGTTCGGTCCGGGCGGACTTGAGGAAATAGAGGCCGGTGTTAACTGATTATGGGCCGTAAAAAATATATAATTCTGGCAGCCCTGTTTATCTGCGCAGTTATATTATTCGGTGCTCCCCGGTTTAATATAGAGGCTACACCGGCGCTCGGGCTGGCAATTCTTATCCTTGCGGGCGGTTTTTGGGTCAGCGAAGCTCTTCCCCTCCAGGTGACCGGCTTATTAATCCCCGTCGCTTTCGTAATTTCGGGGATTTTAACGGCTGAATCGGCTTTTCAGCCCTTTTCCGATCCGATTGTTTTTTTAATCCTGGGCAGTTTATTCATAGCGGAAGCCCTGCGCAAACACGGCCTCACAAGAAAAACAGCAGTTTTTATGGTTGATAGATGCGCGGGCAATCCCCGGTTAATTTTATTGAGCATAATGTTTGTCGGGGCGATTACTTCAATGTGGGTTTTTTCGACTGCCGTGGTTGCGATGCTCATTCCCGTCTGTTTGACAATCTCCACCCGGGTTGAAAAGGAAAACCGTCATCAATTTATTATTGTTTTAATGATGGGGCTGGTCTTATCAACCACGCTGGGAGCTCTCAGTACGGTCCTGGGGGCTTCCTCGAATGCCGTGGCCAGCGGAGTGTTAAGCCGTTTTCAGCCCTGGACTTTCCTGGACTGGATGAAATACGGCACTCCCCTCGCCGGTTTTCTTGTTCTTCTGGCCTGGCTGTTGCTCACGGGATTTTTTATGCCTCCGGTGGATAAAATAAAAATCGAATCTCTTTATCGGGATACTGAAGCTGAAAAACAATCAAAACTTCATCAGAATATTATCCTTTATGTCCTGGGGGGAGCTATTTTTATCTGGATTTCCAGTCCCCTGCTGGAAAAATATTTCGGGATACCGGATGATTTTATGCATAGCGCCCTGGTGAGTTTGATTGCTGCCGGGGTATTGTTTGCCACTAAAGTAATTTCCTGGAAAGACGCCCGGCAGGTTAACTGGGGAGTGTATTTAATTATTGGAGCCGGGCTGGCCCTGGGGAAAGGTCTTCGGGCCAGTGGGGTCACGGAAATTTTTGCCGGGGGAATCACCTCCACCGTTGCCTTTTTACCCTTCCCGGTAATTATTGTTTTAATAATCCTGGTCTCCGGCCTGCTCAGTAATATTGTTAATAATACCACGGTGGTGGCGATTCTGGCTCCTATCCTGGTCGATACGGCCGGAGCCATGCAGCTGGCGCCAACCCAGCTTGTTCTCCCGATGGCTTTCGGGGCTACTTTTGGTTTCTTGCTGCCCAGCGCTTCCTCCCGGATGGCCCTGATTTATGCCACTAATGAAATTTCTACCGGAGAAATGATAAAAATTGGTAGTATAGTTACTGTGCCTCTGGTGTTTATAACTATTGGTTACTTCTATCTTCTGATAATAATGGGGTGGCTATGATGCCCAAAAATTTTCATCCCGGTTCACCGATTCAAGCCCTGGTGATCGGTCGGGGAGATGTTGCT
>CAZKRS010000116.1:0-4953 GCA_964555265.1 uncultured bacterium
TCTATAACCCAGGGTTTACACCCTGGGCTGGTTTTATGCCGGCCTTTCAGGCCTTAACCCAAAACCTTCACTTTATCCTTCTTATTGTTTCAACTGTTTTTAAGCCCCAACGGGGCGACATACTTATAGCCCAGGGCGAAGTTAGTTAACTAGTTGGCTAGTTAGCCAGTTAGCTAGTCAGCTGGTTTGTTGGCTTTCAGCTTTAAACTTTTAGCTTTCAGCTGTATTTACGCCCTGAAAGGACGAAACAACAAAAACCTGCTGAGGCTACCGTTCCGGTTTTAGGACCAGCATGCCGAGGGGCGGTAGAGTCAAACAGGTTGAAAACGGACGGTTGTTCCAGTTTTTTTGTTCGCTCCAAACTTTTTCACCATTACTGACTCCGCTTCCCCAGAACTGGGGCCAGTCGCTATTAAAGATTTCCCGGTAGGGACAGTCCTCCGGCAGACCAACCCGGTAATTTTGCCGGACAACAGGGGTAAAATTAAAAACAAAAACCAGGTGTTCATCACTCCCCGGTTTCCGGCGAATAAAACTTATCACACTATTTTCGGCATCATGAAAATCTATCCATTCAAAACTTTCACCGCTTCCATCATATTTCCAGAGAACTTCATTATTATGATAAAACCCATTTAACCGGGCCACGTAATCCTGCAGCGAATCATGCGCTTCATGGCCCAGCAGATGCCAGTCAAGACTCTGGTTAAAACGCCACTCCTGGCGCTGGCCGAACTCTCCCCCCATAAACAACAATGATTTGCCGGGATGAGCAATCTGAAAACCATAAAGAAGTCTCAGGTTGGCAAACTGCTGCCAGCCGTCCCCCGGCATTTTATTAATGAGGCTATTTTTACCGTGAACCACCTCGTCGTGGGATAACACAAGCATGAACTGTTCATGAAACGCATAATAAAGCATGAAAGTAATCATGTTCTGATGATATTTGCGATGAATGGGGTCTTTACTCAGATATTCAAGTGTATCGTGCATCCAGCCCATGTTCCATTTAAAATCAAACCCAAGTCCCCCGGCCGGAACCGGACGGGTCACTCCCCCCCAGTCGGTCGACTCTTCGGCAATCATCAGTCCCCCCGGATACTCCTCGTGAACCACGCTGTTGACCTCCCGGATAAAATTGATTGCCTCCAGGTTCTCCCGGCCACCGTATTTATTTGGAACCCACTCCCCCTCCTCCCGGCTGTAATCAAGGTAAAGCATGGAAGCAACAGCATCGACCCGGAGGCCGTCTATGTGATAATGTTCAAACCAGAACAGGGCATTGGCAACCAGGAAGTTGCGGACTTCAAAGCGACTGTAATTAAAAATATAGGTCTCCCAGTCGGGATGATAACCCTTGCGGGGGTCGGCATATTCGTACAGATGGGTGCCGTCAAATTCGCCCAGGCCGTGTTTGTCCATCGGAAAATGTCCGGGAACCCAGTCCAGGAGAACTCCGAACCCGTTTTCATGAAGATAATCGACAAAATACATAAAATCTTCCGGATCACCAAGCCGGCGGGTGGGAGCATAATAACCGGTCACCTGGTAACCCCAGGAAGCATCAAGCGGATGCTCCAGGACGGGCATTAATTCAACATGGGTAAAATTCATATTCTCCAGGTAATCAACAAGCTGATGGGCCAGCTCACGATATCCCAGCATTTCGCCATCAGCAGTCCGCCGCCAGGAGGGCAGGTGTACTTCATAAGCATTTACCGGCCGGCGACGGTGGTCGGTTTCAGCTCTTTTTTCCATCCAATAGTCGTCATTCCAATCATATTCGGGGACCCCGTAAACAATTGAACTGGTTTTGGGCCGGTTTTCGGCACAGAAAGCGTAGGGGTCAGCTTTTCCAAGGATCTCCCCGGTCCGGGTTCTTATTTCAAATTTATAATTATCGCCCCGGACAAGTTCGGGCAGAAATATTTCCCAGACCCCCGAAGGTCCCCGGTTACGCATCATACTGCGCCGGCCGTCCCAGCTGTTAAAATCACCGACAACACTGACCCGTTCTGCATTAGGAGCCCAGACAGCAAAAGAAAACCCTGCAACTCCCTCAATTTCCCGCCAGTGACAGCCCATCTTTTTATAGATCTGGTAATCGTTCCCCTCCCCAATCAGGTGCAGGTCAAAATCGCTCAGCAGAGGTGGAAATTGATAAGGATCGTAAAATTCTCTTTTTACGCCCTCATGATTTTCGATCCAGATTTTATACTGAAAAAAATCAAGATGGCCGGGAAAAACAGTCTCAAACAGACCTTCATCGTGAACCAGTTCCATCTCCGCCGGTTTTATTTCATCATCTTCCGGGACCACCATAGCCCGACGGGCGTCGGGCAAAAAAGCATCCACCCGCAGCCCCCCCTCATCAGCCGGATGCATCCCGAGGATGGAAAACGGATCATGGGCGGTTGCCTGAATTATTGCCCGTATCTGCCCGTCATTCAGCAAAGACTGGTTGTTTGACGTGGTAATTATAATTCACTCCATAAATTGTTTCGATTTCCAACTGTTAATTGATAATAACATACAGATTAACCTATTTTTACGTAATGTTGATTTTCTTCGTAGCAAAAATTAAATTTCTCCCGGGTCAGAGTTAATTCCGGGACCTGAAGTCCCCCATATTTTTGCATCATTTCTTCACCGGCTTCTCTTGCATTTTTCATCAATTCCCGGTCTTCCCAGATATTACCCAGTTTAAATCTAATTGCCCCCGACTGACGAATCCCCGCCGGGTCACCAATTCCTCGAAATTTTAAATCATACCGGGAAATTTCAAAACCGTCACTTGTGCGTTCTAACACCTGGAGACGTTCCCGGGAATCGTCGCCAACATCCGGCGAATAAAGAAGATAACAGTAGGCCTGCTGACCTGCCCGACCAATTCGGCCCCGGAGCTGGTGCAGCTGGGCAAGACCAAACTGCTCCGAGTTATGAACCACCAGGTAACTGGCTTCCGGGACATCAATGCCCACCTCAATAACGGTAGTTGAATAGAGAAGCTGAATTTCTCCGGAACGGAAACTATTCATCACTTCCTGTTTTTCTTCCCGGGACATTCGCCCGTGTACCAGCCCCACTTCAATATCATCGCCAAAAAAATCAGACCCCTTTGTTTTTTCGTAGGCATCGGCCGCCGCCATCAATTCGGTGGATTGATTCTCATCTATTGCGGGAAAAACAAAAAATGCCCTTTCGCCCCGGGCTAAACCTTTCCGCACTTTTTTATAAACTTCCCGCCGGCTTTCGGGGATCTGTTTGTGCAACTCAGTGGCAATTTTCTGGACTCCCGTAGGAAACTCTTCCAGGGTTGTTATCTCCAAATCACCGTAGGCCGTAAGAGCCAGGCTGCGGGGAATGGGAGTGGCCGACATGATTAACATATCAATTTCAGGACCTTTCTCCCGCAGTTCCCGCCGCTGATGGACACCAAACCGATGCTGTTCATCAATCACCACGTAACCCAGTTTCGAAAAATCAACCCCCTCCTGGATCAAAGCATGAGTCCCCACCACGAGGTCAATTTTTCCTTCATTTATTTCCTGCTGAATTTTCTTTTTTTTCGCTTCAGGCAGGCTGCCTATCAACAGTTCACAGCGACAGGGGACCTCCTCAAGCAACTCCGATATGTTCTGGTAGTGCTGCTCGGCCAGAACTTCGGTGGGAGCCATAAAAGCGGTCTGCCAGCCACTGGCAGCGACCAGCATCATCGATGCGACGGCAACCACTGTTTTCCCGGTTCCCACGTCCCCCTGCAGCAGACGGTGGATCGGTGCTGAAGATACAAGATCTTCTTCTATTTTTTTAAGAGCCTGGCGCTGGTCCGAGGTCAGGGAAAAAGGTACCTTTTCCAGGAATTTTTCCATCCATTCTTTATTTTCATAGGTGCGATTTTTATCAATGCTTTCCACCTGCCAGTTCTGGTGGACAAAAAGTAACTGGTAGAAAAAAAACTCTTCAAATTTCAGGCGGGTGCGGGCCCGGTCCAATTCCTGGAGGGAGGCCGGGAGATGAACCTGGTTCAAACTCCACCGGTATGGAGGCAGTTTTCGTTTTTTCCTGGTCGAGCGGGGCAGACAGTCAAGAAAAAGATCCTGGATTAAATCCAGGGCCTTAGAAATCCAGTTTCGGATTAAATTTTGAGTTATACCTTCTGTCAGCGGATATATCGCTTTTACCGCCCGGCTGGACTCCAGATCGGCAGTTTCCTCAATAATTTCAAAGTCGGGATTATTCAGTTGAGGTGTTCCCCGGAAACTCTCCACTTTACCCGAACAGAAAAGTTCCATCCCCCGGGATATTTTTTTCTTGAGATAAGTTTGATTCCAGAAATTAACCTGGAGCATACCCGTATCATCGCTGAGCCGAACCTCAAAACGGGGTTTACGACCTTTAGCCACTCCGCAGGCGGCCACAGTACCAAAAACTGTCCCCTGCTCACCGGCCGTAAGATCCTTGATACTGTCCACATAACGTCGATCGGTATATGCCCTTGGAAAGTGAGTTCCCAGATCAAATATAGTATAAATTTCCAGCCGTTCGAGTGCCTCGGCCCGTTTGTCGCCGATCCCGCCCACCAGTGTTACGGGGCGATTAACATACCAGCTAACCAGTCTGTAGAGACGGGCGGTCATTTCCCACAACAGGTCCTTTTCGCCCGATTTTTCATACTTTTCTTTCAGGTTCCGCAAATCCGTCCACAGCTCTTCCGGCGAACCATCGCCGGGATTTTCAAACCAATCCTCCCCGCCACTGCTCCACCCGGGCGATGAATCGGGGTCAGTTAGTTTGCCGCGCAGCAGGCCGGAAATTTTTTCGGCTTGTTTCTTCCCTTTCAGCATATCATTCCCCCCTGCTCAAACCGGCTAAAAACTGTTCTCTGCCCTTTTTAAAGTCCACTATTCACGCCCAACTTTCTCACGAAGATAATCATCTATTGCCGAAGCC
>CAZKRS010000117.1:0-4916 GCA_964555265.1 uncultured bacterium
CCACCCCCCGCCGGCTTGAAGCGGGCCAGATAATTGAAGAGGGGACTGTAATTGAAGCTGATGAGGGCGAGGTAAGTTTGTCGGTGCCAGGAATTTCTTATTTTAATTTAGACGAGGGCAGCCGGCTGGAGATAAAAAAAATACAGAGCAGCCGGGAAGAAGATTTAACACATAATGAGATAGATCTTGAGATGTACCGGGGCGGAGTGAGAACCCGCCAGCGCAGTCATGAAGAGATGGAGACTGAGATTGAACTGGAGACGCCCACGGCAATTGCGGGAGTCCGGGGGACAATTTTTAAGTGTGAGGTTGAAGCGGACGAATCAACTTCCTGTTCGGTGCTTACGGGTTCGCTAAATTTTTCCAGTCGTATGGCTCCTGAACGTTCGCGGGTCCTGGGAGCCCGCCAGCGCAGTTCTATGCTACCAGACCGGGAAGACCCCGAGGAACCGGAAGAGATAGATGACCAGCAGCAACAGCGATTGACTGAGTTTCAGCAGGACTCCGAAAAGCAGATGTTGCTCCGGCCTTACGTGGGCGGACTTCAACTCGAAGGCGAAGAGATGGAACAGACAGGCGAAGGAGTTTACCGGATAAGTAGAACCTACCGCCGGGAAGAACCGCTTGTTTTGAGCGGCGTTGCCGGGACAAGAGAGGAAGAGGCTGAACTGGAAGAAATAGAAGTGCATTTGTCAGAAGAAGAGCTTGCGGTAAGTGGACTTGAGAATTGGCTCGTGGAACTGAATATTATTCCGCCCGGCGAAGGAGAACAAAAAACTGTTAATGGAAGAATACGGGTCCATGATTCGCTGGGTAGCTCTTCGCGCAGTTATCCTTTTCAGATTGTGCTTATCAATCCCGAGCGAGAGGGAGTAATTCCCCCGGGGCTTGAGGAAGGGCGCGTCCCGGTCGAAGTCACAGATATTGCCGGGATTTCTTTTGAAGAGATAACCTTTCCCTTCCATCTTTCCGGCGATCAATTTGAGGGCGAGAATATAGTTATTACCGGTAGCGTTGAGGCTGAAGAAAAAGTGGAGGGAGTGGCATACCGGGTTAACGAAGGCGACTGGGTCCTTGCTGAAGGGGAAGAGGGCTGGTCGATTGTTCTGCCGGGTGATGAGGATGATATTTTTGATATTGAAGTAGTTGCCTGGACTGCTGAAACAATCGGGGAAGCGCTTTATATCGGGCCGCTTGAATATACAGTTGAGCCCCCTTTCCCCCCGTTTAATTATCGCGAGGGAGAAGTACTGATAGATTTTGAACTTCTGGCCGGGGTTGGTTACGATGATGTAGATTTTCCCTACCACACCTACCGGAACGACCTGGTGGGAGGCAATCTGGTCCTGGAAGGTTCTGCTTCAGCTGAAGCAGCGGTAGAAGCGGTTGCTTACCGGATTGGCGGGGGAGACTGGCAGCTGGCGGAGGGGACTGAAAATTGGGAGATAGAACTTCCGGGAGGAAGTGACGTTACCTACGATCAGCTCGAGGTAGTCGGCTGGGACGGGGCGGGGATTATTGGCGAAATTTATGAGGTGGGAACTATAGTCCATGAAAATATTACTTACAACAATCTTCTTCGCCGGCAGATAGATGAGATGTTAGATGAAATTGAGCGAGAAAATCTCCGGGAGGTAACCGGTTACTGGGGTGAAGATTTTTATTACCGTGATTCACACACGGGTCGAGAGAAAGATTATTATGATTTCAGAAGTTTCCTGCGGGGTTTTTTCTCGGACGCAAGAAGCTTGAGAGTGTTTCATGATATTGACCAGCTGATAGCGAGCCACAGCGGGGGAGAAATAAATTATACGCTGGAGTGGAGGGGTGTCGATAATAATGTGAACCGGCCGTTTGTGATGGTTGCCTCGGACGTCAAAAACGATTATATCAGAGCCGAAAATGGAAAGTTTGAACTGCAGTCAATGCAGGACTTTCCCCTCCACATGTATTTGTTTAACCGTGAGGATATTTATATTCCCGACCTGGGGAGTATAGCGATAGAAGACCTTCGCACCTACAGCAATACAGATGACGGCGATATTATTGCGGAGACTTTTGATCCAGCTATGTATGTGAATACACTGAAGATCGGCGGCGAGGTAGAATCAGGCGGCATAAAAAGGCTCAACGCTTCTGATTTTTCCGACGTGAGATCTATTTCCTCCAGTCTAACCATGTATGACGACGAGGTGGGGATTGAGGTTGGCGAGATGTTCGGGGTAAACATAGTCAAATCCTGGGGTGAACACCTGACAGCACTGGTCGAAGTTGTCGATATCCGATCGGACCGGGTCCAGGTGCGGGTGCTGTCGGGACGGGATTTAGTCGATGGACTGGACAGTCCCGTTTTCTCCTACAGGAGGATTGATCCCTTTGACTAACAATTTTAAAAAGTTCCTTTCTTCCTGGCGGGCGAAAGTTGAGATGAGGGGGAATAAAGGGCTGAGTTTTTTCTCCCTACCAGCAGCCAGGCTCCTCATAACAGTCCTGCTGGTAGCCACCTTGATGCTGTTCTCAACGGCCGGTCGGACGGCTGAACATGCCGGCGTTTCCCTGGATAGTTTTGAGTCCGCTGAAGAAACAAAAAATCCTGCCGGCAGTCCCCAGCGGCGCCGGCGGCTGCTGGTCGGGGTAACTTATCCCGGGGTTACCGTGGGTTACCAGGGGAAGCGTTTCGGGGCAGAGCTGCGCGGTTATGCCAGCGGGGATGTCGTGCTTTTTGGCCCCCGGTTTGTCCATTATCCGTATGCTTACCATGGAGGTAATCTCTACTGGGGGACCGATCTTTTTTACATCAGCGAATTCGAGGGAGATTTAACGGAGGGGGACGGGAAGATGGGCGGCGGGTTTTTGGGAATTCAGCATTACCTGGGCAATAGATTTTCTTTTAGCCTGGATTCCGGACCTTATTATATCTCTCTGGAAGACGATCTTTCGGGTGTTGATACTGACGGCTGGAAATTTGTAATGAATGCAAGCATCAATTTTCATTTTTAATGGAGCTTAAAATGAAGAAAATTACGGTTATGTACATCGGTTTAATTTTACTGTTGACCACAGCTGCCGGGATTTATCCGGTTGATACTGCAGACGGGAAAGAACCTGCGGCTGAACTTGCCAGTTTGTTTTTCGGCCCTGTGGATGCGGTCGAAGATATGGTCGAAGAACTTGACGACGAGGCCAACGAATACTGGGAAGAAGTTTGGGAAGATGATACGGATGATACTGAAGCCATCCCTGCAAAAGTTAGAAATTACTGGGACAACAATCCCGATGACAGACCGGATGGTTGGGGCGAAGATTCGACCACTCAGGAAGAGATAACTCCGGCTTTGGAGGGTATTGATTCACATGATCCCGTCTGGATTTATGAAACCGAAGCTGGTGTCACTGCTTCCCCGGCTTTGCTTGAGAATACCATTATCGCTGTCAGCAGGGACGGTGTGATTCACGTTACTTCTACGGAAGGAGAGCCGATCGATAAGTTGAACTTGGGCGGACCTGTTACTTCATCACCGGCTGTTGGTCCGGAAGGCCGGATATTTGTTGGTGGTTTCGATGGGAAAGTATATTCAGTTAATACCACTGAGGGTGGATTGGAAGTAGATTGGTATTTTGAAACCGGTGATCTGGTTACTTCTTCTCCCGCCCTGGGCCTTGAAGGGGAGGTATATGCCGGTTCCACTGATGGGACAGTTTATGCTCTTGATAAAGAATCCGGAGATACGCTGTGGTCTTATCAAACTGACGGAAAGATAACCTCATCGCCCGCCGTGGCCGGTAATACGGTTTATGTTGGCAGCTGGGACAACCATCTTTATGCTGTTAGCGGTGGCGAAAAGGTGTGGGATTTTGAAGCGGAAGGAAAAATAAAATCCTCACCGGCTTTCTCCAGAGAGGAGTGGATTGTGTTTGGCTGTGAAGATGGCTATGGATACACACTGGATTATAATTCAGGCGACTTACTGGGTAAAATTCACATTGGCGGTGCTCTTACTTCTTCTTTTACAGTTGGGAATGAAGCTGCTTACGTTGGTTCCTGGGACGGCAATTTATATGCGCTTGAGAAAGACGAAAACAATAACATAGAAATAAAATGGAGTTTTGAGACCGACGGGCAGATAACGGCAACACCGGCCGTGGATTCGGATGAAAATATCTACGTGGGTTCTTCCGACGGTAATATTTATGGAGTAAACTCAGAAGGTGAATCTATCGGGAAAATTGAAACTGGCCGGGCAATCGCCTCTTCGCTAAATATTTTTGGAACTCTTGGCGTATTTGGTTCCGGAGATGGACACTTATACGGGATAGAAATAGCCGCGTTTGGTTTGCAGGATAGTCCCTGGCCTAAGTTTGGTCGAGATATAAGAAATACCGCTAATCACGACGCTCCCGAGTTTGATGATCCCCTTCTTATTTCCGGTTCGGGAACAGTTGATGACCCTTACGTGATTGAAAACTGGTATCATCTTGATGCGATGCGGGATGAGCTTGGGGCCTACTATGTGCTTGATAATAATCTTGATCAGAATTCGGCAGGCTACAGCGAGCTGGCTTCGCCGGAAGCTAACGACGGTGCCGGATGGGAGCCGGTAGGGGAGGTAGATTTTGATGAGGAAGATGACGATTACGATACTCCGTTTTTTACAGCCTTCACCGGTTCATTCGACGGTCAAAATAACATAATTAGCGATTTTTACATTGATCGCCCCGACAGCATCGGAATCGGGCTTTTTGCGGCTGTAGAAGCGGAAGGAGTCGTCCAGAACGTTGGAATAGAAGATGCAGATATAAGCGGTTACCTGGGTGTGGGACCACTTGTGGGGGCCAGCTTTGGTAGAATATCCGGCGCTCACGCCAGCGGAACCGTTTACGGAGATACTGCAGCCGGTGGTTTGATTGGCGCTAAC
>CAZKRS010000118.1:0-4885 GCA_964555265.1 uncultured bacterium
TTCAACCGTCAGGCCCAGGCGACTCAATTCGTCGGCCCTGGCGAGTAAAACCTCCCGGTCGGCGGGGCTTACTTCAAGATTCATAGGGACCGAGAGATGCTGAGCGGGTTCCTCACGGCGGGCAACCTGACGCCGATACCGTTCGAAAAGAATTTTTTCATGGGCGGTATGTTGATCAACTATCAGCAGCCCCGATCCTCTTTCCACAAGCAGGAAAGTTTCTTTAAACTGACCAATAACCCGGGCGGCGGGAAGAGAACGATCCGGACCGTCGGAAACAAAAAGTTCCGGCGCTGTTTCCTGGTCAGCCGGCGGAAAAGAAGCGTAGTTTTCAGGTTCTGACTCCGAAAATACGCCGGGTTTCTTTTCTTTTTTTTCATTTATCTCTTCCCGGGAATCAAGCTCAGTTTTAGCTTCCTGCTGGTAATATTCCTTCAGTTTTGAACGGAGGGTATGGTATATAAACCGGAAGACAGACTGGCTGTCATTAAAACGTATTTCCTCCTTCTTGGGGTGGACGTTTACATCAAGCTGATCCCGGGGCATATTCAAAAAAAGAACGACCACCGGCTGCTGATTGCCCGGGATTATATCTTTATAAGCCCGGGAGATAGCCCGGTATATAACGGGATCGGTTACCGGGCGGGAGTTAATAAAAATAAACTGGTGACGGCGGGAATGATGCAGGGCCTCGCCGGTGGAGATAAGCCCCGTAAGGCCGAACCGGCCCCGGCCCTGCCAGTCCGCTTCCAGGCGCTGGAGTTCCAGCAGATTTTGCGCTTTCCGTTCACCCAGGATTTCAAAAACCCGGTCCCGCAGATCGCCCGGGGGAACATTTAAAAGTTCCATCCCCTCCTCCTCGAGGGAGAAATGGATCTGCGGATGGGCAAGTATTTTCCGCTGGACCGCCCGGATAATATGTTTTTTTTCCGTTGTATCCGTAGCTAAAAACTTACGACGGGCCGGAACGTTTTCAAAAAGATTACTGACGGTGACCGTTGTTCCCGGCCGGCGAGCTGCCGGGCGCAGCTCAATCTCACCGGAAGTATCATGAATAAGCATACGGGCCTCTTCCTCCCCGTGGGGACGGGAGACTAACTGAACCCGGGCCACGGAGGTAATACTGGCCAGCGCTTCCCCGCGAAAACCCAGGCTGCGGATCTGTTCCAGATCTTCAGCCGCACGAATTTTACTTGTGGCATGGCGCCTCACCGCCAGGGGAAGCTGATCCGGGTCAATACCCCGGCCGTTGTCCCGGACTTCAATTTTACGACGGCCTCCACCGGTAAATTCTACCTCGATTTCATCCGCCCCGGCGTCAATAGAGTTTTCAAGCAACTCTTTCACAACCGAAGCGGGCCGTTCGATAACCTCCCCCGCCGCAATCTGGTTTATAACTTCCGAAGGCAACTCGACAATATTTTCTCCTGATTCAGCCATTGTCAACCTCTCCCAGTAGTTCAAGAGCTGCTTCAAAAACCCGGCCTGGTGATATTTTCTCCAGACATTGATACCGGCCGTCTTCCAGGGGACATTTTTTTTCAAAACAGGGACTGCATTCAAGACCGGAATACAAAACCCGGGTCCGGGGACCCAGCGGTGCAGTTAGCTCCGGTGAAGTTGATCCAAACAGCCCCACCGTAGGCGTCTTAAGAGCTGCTGCCAGGTGCATTATCCCCGAATCGTTGGCCACCGCCAGCCGGCTGTAAGCCAGAAGCTGCATACATTCGGCAAGATCCGTCCGACCGGCCAGGTTAATTGTTTTGGAGCCGGGCAGACCAGAAAAAATTTCAGAAGCAAGCGCTCGCTCATTTTCCACACCAACGGCAACTATTTTATACCCGAATTCTTCAACAAGCAAATCCAAGAATTTAGAAAATTCAGCAGCCGGCCAGCGTTTAGCGGGACCATAAGCGCTACCGGGATGAATGGTAACATAATTTTCTTCAGGATTCAGACCCGGATATCCGGCCGGCAAAGTAGGTTTTTCAAGTTCCGGATCAGGAACTTCTTCGGGCAGGTCAACCAGTCCTCCGGCGGCATAATAAAAAAGACGGGAATGATGAACCCGGCGGTGGCGTCCGTCCAAATCTACCGGATCAGTCAGAAAAACACCTCGCCCCTGGGTGGCAAAACCAATCCGGCGGGGAATCCCCGAAAAAAACGCCTGCAGTCCAGTCCGGAGGGATTTGGGCAATACCACCAGATGAGAATAATTTTCTTTTTTAATTTTTTGAGGCAGCCGGAAAGATTTAGCTTCCAAAACATGGACCCGGCAAACAACCGGGGTGCGGCGGTAAATCTCAGCCTCGCTGCTCCGACAGACTACATCGACCTCCACGGCGGGGCGGGATTTTTTTAGATCCTGGAAAAACGGCAGGGACATCACAGCATCTCCAAGCCAGTTGGGAGCCCTGACAAGGATCTTCTCAACCTCTTCAGACCGTAAATCCGGGGTTTGAAAATAATAGATCAAATCACTGATCATATTTTTCAAAAACCAAACCGGACGCTGAATTTTATCCGAAATACGAATCAGACGGCCTTTTTCAACTTCAGAAAAATATCCCCGACGAAACTTTCCTCCGGCAAAGTGGATACCGTTTTTTTGAAGTGAGCGAACGAACCTGTTAATTCGAAAAGCAGAACGAAAAGAGCCGGGGGAAGAAAATCTGACCGGGTCAAAATCAACCGCCAGCAGTTCATCTTCGGGAGTTACAAGTAAATTACCGGCGTGAAAATCAAGCGGATCCACACCCAGCCGGTGCACAGCCGCCAGCAGGCGGCCGGCCCGTTTGATCAACCCCGGCTTATTATCCCGCAGGCGGGCGGTAAACTGGTCCGTTTGAATAAATTCAGAAAAATAATACCCTACCCAGCCGGAACCGGTCTTTCTAAATATCACTCCGAGCGGCCGGGGGGTGGCGGTCAATTTTTCATAAACAACCTGTGTTGCTTTTAACTCGGCCAAAAATCGATCTGGCGTATCATAATAAACATCGTTTTCCCCGGCCAGAAGCCCCCCGTGATGGTACTGTTTTAGAAAAATATTTTCACCTGCTTGCAGTTCAACAACCGTATTGCGTTCCCCCCGTGTTTTGGCCTCTAAATGGTCCGCTTTTGTTTCGAGCAGCCGTTCGAAATCAAACCCTTTTTCCAATAGCTTCTCGCAAACGAGGGCGCCGGTTGAATTACTGGCTACCAAATCAAACCCCCTGTTTAAAAACCAGCTTAATTTTTCCCTGGATATATCCATTTTTTCTCCTCGGGTTATGAATTTGTGTTTGATTTATCAACAGGTAATTTTTGGGTCCCTTTCCAACGGTTGTGAAGCCAGAAATACTGTTTTGAATAGCGGTCAATATATTTTTCAAGAATTCGATTATACTGGTTAAGCAACTTATCTTCCTGGCCCTCTTTCAGGCCCTCCCGGGAAACCGGGAGGGGATCTTCAACCTTAACCGTAATCTCATTTTCCGCGCTACGAACGGCAAAAGCGGGAACAACCGCAGCTTCTGTCCGCCGGGCCACAACAGCGGGAATCCGGGTTGATTTGACGGGAGAACCGAAAAAAGAAACAACGGCAGGTTTTCCCCGGGGTCGTTGATCGGCAACAAAACCTGCAAACCCTCCTCTCTGCAGCTGCCGGGAAAGTCCCCGGATTCCTTCCATCCCCGCACCGGAAGTTACATTCATCCGGGAGCGCATATTATCAATCAGGGACTGGGAATACGGATTGGATTGCACATCCGCATAAACGTAAATCCCTCCGTAGCGGTCGGCAATAAGAGCTCCGAGCAGTTCCCAGTAACCAAGATGTCCGGTAACAAGCAGCGCTCCTTCCTCCCGGTAATTATCAAGTTTTTGCAACTCATCCAGGATAAATTTTTCATGCTCAAAAACGGTCTCAAACTTCACCCATTCAACACCGGCGCGGGCATAAAAGTGGTAACATCCTCTTGCCACATCCCGCCGTTTTTCCTCCGTCCACTCCGGGAAAGCCCGTTTTAAATTCTCAAGCACCACTTTTCGGCGCAACCCCAGCAGGCGGTATAAAATCCAGGCCAGCAGATCCGCCAGCCGGCGGGCCGCGGGGAGAGGAAGAAGGCGGACCAATTTGACAATCAGCCAGATAAAAACATATTCAAACCATTTTTTCATTCGATATCAACCAGAGTTTCCAGGTATGAAAAATAATTTTGTTTAACATTTTTGGCTTTTTTCTGCAAATTATTGTATATATTATCCCGTTTTTCCTCCGGCAAATCCAGAGCTTTTTCAACCGTTCGGGACCAGTTACTTTCATCTTCAGTTTTAAATAAAAGTCCCTCACCGGCCAGGGTGCGGGCAATTTCCCGGACATTATCCAGGTGGGGACCGGTAATGACGGGAACCCCGTGGGCTGCAGGTTCAAGAAGATTATGCCCCCCTACTTCCCGGTTCCAGCTCCCGCCCACAAAGGCAAGATCCGCCCTCCCGTACAAACCGGGCAGCAGACCCATCTCATCGACAAGAATTATCTCGCCGTCAAATATACCTCCGGATTGACTCCAGAGGCACCACTCATAATCACCGGCGTCCAGGATATTTTTAACTTCGTCAATTCTTTCCAGGTGGCGGGGAGCAAGATAAACTGAACGTCTTTTTTCCCCCAGCAATTCAAGAACCATTTTTTCTTCCCCCGGGTGGGTGCTGCCGGCCACTATTACTTCTTTGTCTTCAGCAAACCGGGGTTTTTCTTCCAAAACCGGCGGTTCATTTAGCAATTCCAGCCATTTCAATGAACCGGCACTTTGGAGCAGATCCGGGGGACAGCCCAGTCTGCTGAAACGCTCGCTGTCGGCGGCTGTCCGGGCCAGAACTTTCCGGCAGCGGGATAAAACCG
>CAZKRS010000119.1:0-4795 GCA_964555265.1 uncultured bacterium
GGCTGAAGGGTTAATACGGCCACAAAACCGCAGGATAAAAGATCCGGCAGGTTAAACCACAGGGCTAACCAGAGACTTAAGACCGTGGCCAGAAAATATTTGATCCCGACAATGGTATGCCGGCGCAATTTCATATAAACTGTCCCGCTCAAGAGTTTTCCTCCAAATCAAAAATTAAGTTCAATAATCATGACATTACAGGGACTAAAAAGAACAAACCGGACCCGGTTTTGGACTAAAAAGGAAAGAAAAAATGCCGGTTCTTGGCCGGGGAAGTAAACTTAATCAAGCAGAGATTTAAACCTGCTGATTTTCTGCTCAAGTTCTTCAGTCCTGTGTTCAAGCTGATCAAGACGCCGCTGCAGTGCCTCCAGGTCCCGACCCAACTTTTCCAGCCGACGGGCTATTTCCCGACAGCGCCGAAGCATACTCTCCAGCTCATCCAGCATCTGGCGGGTCTCTTCCAACCGTTCGCTAACCGTGTTCCCGGACTGGCGAACACGCTCGGCAAAATTAGTGTCCCCCGCCTCCAGCTGACCGGCCGCAGTTAAAAATATAATTAGCAGCGCTGCTAATAGCGGCAAAAATAAAGTTTTTTTCATGGCAGCTCTCCTGTGTTTAATAGTATGTTTCGAGCCTCATTAACTGGTTTATCGTGTAAATTTAACATCTAAAAAAATAATACCTTCCTTAATCTGTTATAAGAATCGCATTTTTTAGGCAATAAATCAAGATTTCACTTGAAATGCGGATTATCGCCCTTATTAATGTTATTAATGATTTTTGTCGATAATTATAGATACAACAATCATACCTCACAGGAGTTCAACCATGGGATTGCCAGCTTTTAATAAAAAAATCGCCGGATATCTGAACCGGGAATTAACCGAAAAAAGATTCAAGCTCCCCCATTTCCCCTATTTTAGCAGTAATAACCACTGGGAAACAATAGAATCCTCCGGCTGGGACGACTGGGTGGGCGGATTCTGGCCCGGTATCCTCTGGCTGGCCAGCGCCGAGGATAGCCGCTGGCGGCATTTGGCCGAAAAAACTACTTACCAGGTTATTCCGGCATTGAAAAATAATTTCAATATTGGTTTTAGAAATCAATATTCCTGGGCGACCGGTTTTGCGGGAACCAACAACACCAAAATGAAAAAAGAAGCTCTCGCTTCAGCGGATAGATTAGTGCAGTGTTTTGAACAACAAACTGAACTAATTGGCCACCGGCACGGGAAAGAAATCCTGGTTACGGCCGCCGATGTCCTTATGAATCTTCCACTTTTATACTGGGCAAGCACTCAAAAACCAGTTGAGAGCCGTTACCGGGAAGCTGTAACAAAAACAGTGGACAATCTATCAGATTTACTCGTCCGCCAGGACGGTTCACTTCATCATATAATTAAATTTGACTTAAAAACCGGGGAAATTGTTGAAAAAACATCCCCCCAGGGGAAAGAAAACGGCTGTTGGAGCCGGGGGCTGGCCTGGGCCAGCTACGGTTTCATACTCGGGGGCATTGTTTTAAACCGGGAAAAATATTTTGAAACTTCTAAAAAACTGCTTGATTACCATGAAAGCAATACCCCGGATACTGTCCCCCCCTTCGACTATTCAATTAACCTAGAAGAAAATCCTGACCTCACCGACACCTCGGCTGCTGCAATTCTTGCCTGCGGGCTTCTACTCTGGAGCAAACATACCCGGGATAATCAGCTGCAGAAAAAAGGGGGAAAAATTGTAGAAAAATTATTTACAAAATACCGGCAGCCGGAAAACAAACCGGGACTAATTGGCGGGGGCTGTTTTCACCAGCCGAAAGGGGCCGGTATCAACGCAGCAACAATCTGGGGCGATTACTACGCCCTGGAAGCACTATACCTGGCCCAAAAAGATACCCTCCCCCCACAGTTAAACTGGCTGAACAAAGCAGCCTAAACCTCCGAGATTAACACCTCGCCGGTCATCTCTTCCGGGGGTGCTAATTCCATTAATTTTAGCAGGGTTGGGGCTATATCGCCCAGGATACCGTCTTTCAGTTCAATATCCTTCTCCCCAAGATAAATCAGGGGAGTGGGATTTCCGGTATGGGCGGTGTGGTTGGAATCTTCCGCCGGGTCATACATTATTTCGGCGTTACCGTGGTCGGAGGTGATAAGCATCTCTCCGCCTTTTTCAGAAAGAGCCTCCCAGACCCGGCCTATACATTCGTCGACAGTTTCGACCGCTCTCACAGCAGCGTCAAAATCACCGGTATGCCCGACCATGTCGCCGTTAGCATAGTTGACGACTATGAAGTCATCGTCTCCCTTCTCTATTCTCTCGATCAGGGTATCAGTTACCTCGGGCGCACTCATCTCCGGTTTCAGATCATAGGTGGCCACATCCTGGGGAGAAGGAACAAGCTTCCGTTCCTCCCCGGGGAAAGGTTCCTCGCGACCCCCGTTTAAAAAGAAAGTAACATGGGCATATTTTTCTGTTTCCGCGGTGTGATACTGTTTCAACCCTTTATTGGAAAGATACTCGGCAAGGACGTTTTTCAGCTCCAGCGGCGGAAAAGCGGACGGGAGACCAAAAGTCTCGTCGTACTCGGTCATCCCGACAAAAGTAATATCGAGGTCCCGGACGGGAAATTCAGAAAAACCATCCTCAGTCAGAGCCCTGATCATCTGGCGGACCCGATCGGGACGAAAATTGAAACATATAAATACGTCATTATTCTCAACTGTTGCCCGGGGCTCGCCGGCTTCATCTTTAAATACGGTAGGGGTTATAAATTCGTCATCCTCGTCGCGCTGTTCGTAAGCCCGCTGAAGCGCTTCTAAGCAATCAGTTTCCATCACCTCGGCCTCACCGTCGACTATGGCCCGGTAAGCCTTCTCAGTCCGTTCCCAGCGGTTATCACGGTCCATACCGTAATAACGTCCCCCCATTGTTGCCAGGCGACCGACCCCGGTTTCTTCAAAATATCCCTGCAGTTTTTCCAGGTATCGTTTTGCCGCCCGGGGCGGAACGTCCCGGCCGTCGTGCTGGGCGTGAACTGCCACGTCCTCAAGACCTTTCCGGCGGGCCAGCTCAAGCAGAGCTTTTATATGTTCCTGGTGGCTATGAACCCCCCCGTCAGATAGCAAACCATAAAGATGAAGGGTGGAATTATTATCAACCGCTTTTTCAACCGCCTGGACCAGGACCTCATTTTCATAAAAATCTCCGTTTTCAATTGCCTTATCAATCCGGGTCAGCGGCTGGTAAACAATTCGACCCGCCCCAATGTTCATATGTCCCACTTCGCTGTTACCCATCTGCCCCTCCGGTAGTCCGGCCGCTTCGCCGGAAGTATTAATTTTCGACCATGGATGTTCGGCGAAAAACTTATCCATATTTGGGGTATGAGCCGCCTTTATGGCGTTACCATCTTCCTGGTCACGAAGTCCAAATCCATCCAGAACTGCAAGCATTACCGGTTTTGACATTTTTGAATTCCTCCAGCAAATATAATAAATCTAAATCAACAGGTAAGGATAATTTATTTTTAACCAGAATACAATAATCTGTATTCTCCCAGTAATCCATTTACAGATAAATGTGATTTCTGATTATCGGAATTTTATAACCCGTAAGGAACAGGAGGTTCCTGTTATGCGGGATATAAACCTCGGAGCAGCCCGGAGGGCTGCGAGAATGAGATCATCAGAGACCTTATTTATTTTTCCCTGGTTTGTAACCAGAACCCTGGGAGAGCACAGTTAAATTTATGGTGAGGCACAAAATATGCCCTGGGTTAAATGGGACCGTTGCGTTGGTTGCAAAAAATGTATCGAAGTCTGTCCGACCGGCGCCATCTATATTAAGGAAGACCATGCTGTAATAGTAGATGATGAATGCAAACGCCAGGGATGCCGCAGTTGCCGGGAGATCTGTCCGATAGATTCAATTTTCCTGGGTTTTGAATCACCCCCTGGCCGCCAGGGAAATGCTTTACAATAGCAACAATTCTGGAATACTAACTTATCACCCGGACATACATTTAAAGCAGGGGGAGAATGAAATTGAAAATGGCTAAAAAATATTATTTTCTGACAGGGTTTCTGATTTTTCTCTCGTTTTTCTGTTTCTTTTCTTTTTCAAAGGTTTATGTGGAAGCTTCGAGGCCGGACCGGCTGGAAGAACAGCGTCAGAGACACAAAATATTTCGTGAGGAACGGGACCGGAAATTTTCAGATTTTCGTGATGAAAGAGATGAAGCCTTTGCCAATTTTTTGGAAGAACGCTGGGAAGCAATGGAAGAGCTGCGCAATCCTTCCCCCTATACCGCTCCCAAGCCCCAGCAAGCTCCCGCAAAAGAAACCCCTGAAAAAGATGACCCCGTCCAGGTGGAAGATTATGAACTTCTGGAGGTTAAAATGGAGCCTGAAGAGGATTTCCAATCCTCCCCCGCGGAAACCGAGGAACCTGTGGCCCCCGCTCCAACTCCCGAACCGGAGCCCGAACCAGGGTTAGAACCAGCTCCCGAGCCCGATTACAGGAGCGAATTTAACTGGTATGGAGCCTCCGTTCGGATTCCGGGGGATGTAGAGGCTCCACCGGAAAGTTCCGCTCGTGCTCCCGATGGCTCTGTGGCAGCGGATTATTTCGCAGAGTATAAAGAGGTTGGGTTGGCTGACCTGAAACAGTTCTTGCAGGTTAAAAGAGAAGAATTAAACCTGGCTGGCTGGCACGAATTATATTTTATTTATTCAATGGTCGAAGAGCTGAAAACAGGCCGGAGAACAAAAATTTTGGCCACCTGGGCCCT
>CAZKRS010000120.1:0-4795 GCA_964555265.1 uncultured bacterium
GCAATGTTCCCCTCATCAATCCAGATGTTTGCCACTTCATAAGCACTGTTCAATAATCCCCCGGGATTCCCTATCAAATCAAGAATCAGCCCCTCCATATTTTTCTTATTCAGTTCCTCCAGGGCCTCACGCATTTCTTGCCCGGTCTGACTGCCAAAGTTAGCTATCTGTATATATCCAATTTGTTTTTCTTCGTATGTCAGATCACGGAAACGAACACTTTCGATCGGGATGGTTTCCCGGGTAATAGTAACCTCAAAAGTTTCACCGGGCCGGCGAATGGTGATTTTAACATCCGTTCCCGGCTCGCCTCTTAATTTTTCTACAGCTTCTGAAGTATGCTTGATATCTTCGGTAGGTTCGTCCTTAATATGGGTGATAATGTCGCCGGGCAGCAGTCCGGCCTCATAAGCCGGAGTGCCATCGATTGGAGCAATCACCGTCAGCTCTTCGTTCTCGATGGTAATATAAATCCCCAGTCCCCCAAACTCCTGGGTGGTCTGGGTCTGCATTTCTTCATAACTATCCGGACGCATAAGCTCAGTATACGGATCGTCAAGAGTCTCAAGCATACCATCAATAGCGCCGTAGATAAGTTTTTCCGGGTCCAGGGCCTCCTCATCAACATAAGAATCCCTGATATAACCGAGCACGTTGTTGAATAGACCGAGTTTTTCATAATAACTGCTTGCACTTTCCCGGGCCAGGCCCAGGGAACCGTGGAGAAAATAGCCGCCGACAAAACCAAATATAAAGACGGTAATAACCAATACTTTTGTCGATTTATTTTTCAATAAATTATCCGGGAACATTTTTATCTATTTCCTCCATAATTATGTTTTCTAAAAGGATTATAACAAATGTAAAAGATAATCAGTAGCGCCCCGCATCTTATACCGAGGGGATTGAAAACCTGGTATATGAAGCTGCTTCAATCCGGTCTCCAATTTTTCTGAAAGTACAGTGTTCCTTTGAAGAAGCCCTGACCAGGTAAACATCGTTGCCAATTCCTATCCGGGTACCCGAGTGGACCTTCCCGGCGCAGGAAACGGCAGCTTTACCTTCAACCGAAGCCCGGCGGACAAGAGCTTCTTGTTCCTCGCGATAATTTTTAATATTACGTTTTAAACTATCACGGTTTTCCTCCAGCTTATCAAGCTTCTCCCGGTCTGATTCGTCTAAATCCTGCCGGTGGCCGAGCGAATTAATAGCCCGTTCAATTTTATCCAGTTTTTCCTGCTGGCTGACAATTTTTTCTTCAATTTTAGCCATTTCTCTAAAATATACCGGATCAATTCCAACCTCACAACGGGTTTCGGAGGTTCCAATCGACCCTATTTCTTCAGTTGAAATGATTTCCCCCGCCCGGATTTCACCACCGGTTACCAGGCCCCGGCCCCCGGAAACATATACTCCTTCTCCGGCATCGACCCGGCTGTGGAGGATCATTTCACTAACGATAACATTCTTCTGGGCAATAACGCCGGCGTGTTCAATAAATTCCGACACTACATTTCCGACGGCGTTTACCTGGGCCCCGCCTTTCCCCCGGATACCTTCGTTTATTATTATGTTTTTTGCAGCCTGCAGATATGATTTCCCAATCCCTTTTTCCACGACAATATCCCCACCGGCCCGAACCCTGAACCGGTCCCGGACATTGCCTTTAATAATAACAGTACCTTCAAAATCAATATTCCCGGTAGAATAATCAACATCGCCGTCAACCGTATATACATCCTGGACTTCAATAACATCCTTTTCAACTATCACCTGGCCGTCAATTTCGGCATAAAACTTATCCTCTTCCCGGCGAACGTTAGGACCGGCTTCAAGTTCCTTTTCCTCCCCCGGCGAGGCTTCAATTTTCTCCCCGGTTACAGTAAGCCCCGGCCGGCCGGGAGTTGGGGGTTCTTTTTCCGCAAGCAAATCGCCCTTCTGGACATTATTTACCAGGCCGAGTTCTCTAAAATCAACCCGGCCTTCTTTTTCGGTGAAATTTGGTTTTTTATCGGTCGGGAAATAGTATTCAATCCGGGCGGTTTCCCCTTTTTCAGGGGGACGGCCGTGTGCAATCTGCACCGGTTCGTTATAACGGCGGGTTTCGACCATATTTTCGATTACATCCCAATCAATTCCTTCAGTTACTCCGGCCTGGCTTAACTTCCGTTTTATACTTTCAACAGAAGGAGGAGCACCCCCAAGACGGGGCGGGCGAATGGTAAGCAATGCTGTAAGTCCATCTTCAACAATTTCCACTTCATAATGGGCGTCAAAATTTTCGTCGGGCGGCACCTTGCCGATAGGCGACGGCTCCCCGTTGGATTTACCAACAATTTTCTTCACCTGTTCAAAATCACAGTAACCAAGCCCAACCTGTTTTAGATGCCGGATAACAGAATCGGGAGCCACCGGGTCACCGTTCCCGCTGGGGGGATATACAGTAAGCATTATCTTGCGATCCTGGACTTCCAGGTGAAAAGAACCGTCGACTCCCTCAGCGGCTTTCAGTGCTTCTTCCAGGGTGGCATCCAGCAATGAATCCCGTTTTTCATCCGGCCGGGGCCATACCTTTAGTTTCCAGGGACGGCTGAAAAAACCAAAAATCCCCTGGCGACCTTTATCCAGGACTTTGTATTTTACATCGGAAAAGGGAATATCTAAAAGCCGGGCTCCTTTTTCAATCGCTTCTCGCCTGGTTTCCGCCAGAACCACTTCCTGTTGCCGATCTTCGCCGGCATTCATGGTAAGAAATTAAACAACTCCGGTAGTTCTCTGATTTGAGGAAAATCATCTTTAACTTCCACTTCATGAAACCCCCATGGAAAGTCCGATTTCCGGTGAATTGGTTTTAACCCCAGTTCAAGAGCCGGTTTTATTTCCCCTCGCAACGAATCCCCAACTATCATTATTTCTTCCGGGGGATAGGGAGCAACAATTTGAGCCAGGTATTTCTTTTCTTTTATCGGCACAACGTGAATTTCTCTGAACCATCGAGCAAGGTTATGGTGCCGTATTTTCTCAAGCTGGATTTCAGAATCACCCATCGTGTAGAGAATAAGTTCATACTCCGGGTGAAGCTGCTGCAAAGTCTCGTCCATGCCGGAGACGGGCTCGGGAACGGTTGAATAGACCTCCCAGCCAATTTTCCGGCATTCCTCCAGGTCGGTCGTGGTAAGATTTTTACCATTACGCCGGCAGTAATATTCCCAGGTCCGAGCCATTGCTTCCGGAAAGTGAGCTTTATCATACCCGTATTTTTCTATGGCCTCACTGTCAATTTCAAAATATTTAGAGAGAACCTGCTGCTGGCTGCGGGCTTCCTCAAAATTTTCAACCACCTTCCTGGTAAATAATTCCAGCTGGCGGTTATAATACTGTCCGGTTTGCAGAAGAGTGTCGTCAAGATCAAAAATTATCCGCCAAACCATTGTAAAAACCGCTCCCAGAAAGATTTTTTATTACGCTGGAACCCCAGGAGAGTCAAGCTATTTTCCCGGGCCAGTTTTTGACATTCGTCCCGCTGCACCCAGAGAGTCCGTCCCGCTTCCACGGCCAAAAGCCGGGCTTCGATATCGACCAGCTCACGAATTGTATTTGCGCCGATAACCGGAACGTCAAAACGAAGGTCCTGGTCACTCCGGGCCAGTTTTAGCATGACACAGTCCTTGCCACCCAACCGCCCGGCCCGACGTATTAACATATCAGTTCCCTCCACACCTTCCACGGCAATCACGGACTGATTTTTACCAACAGCCGCCTGCCCCACCTCTTCATCGGCCAGCCGAGCGGTTATCGACCGGAGGATCTCAAGAGTCCTCAGGTCGTCTTCCGAAGCCCGGGGACCGGCAAGATGACCGGCGGGGGTTAAATAATCGGCTAAAACCTCGTCCACTCCCATTACCTGCATCCCCTTCAACCGCAGTAATTTAGCCGCTTTTTTTATTATCTCCTGGTCGCCTTTATCTTCCAGATCAACCAGTTCCTCCCGGACACCGGGGTTTGCATTTTCAAGCTCCCCTTCCTCATAGAGCTGCTTTTTATCAACATTCCCCACCATCAAAAGTTTTTCAACCCCCCGGCTGGAGAGCAATTCCGGAACGGTATCAAACTGGGCAGGATCAATATCATGAAGTTCATCCACCACCGATTTTAACCGGGAGGCTGGCCGCCGGGTCACATTGCAGGCCAGGACCTTGTTTCCCTTTTGCTTGAGAGTACGGGCAGCCAGTAGCGGTAGAGTTCCTTCCCCGGCAATCAACCCCACGGGGGATTCATTCATTTATGAATACCCCGTTCGGACTGGCGAATAAATTCAACCAGCCGGTCCAGGTGCTCGTCCCGGGGCAATTCGTCTGCAATTTTTTCCAGGGCTTGACTGGTATTGTTATTGGAACGGAAAATAATCTTGAAAGCACGTTTCAGCAGCTTCCGGGTGTCGGCAGAAAAATCGTTCCGGCGCAGACCGATACTGTTTATATCCACAATTTGGGCGGGATTCCCAAAAATACGAATAAACGGGGGCACATCCTTATTCAGCCGGGACAAACCACCGACCATGGCATAGGAACCGATCCTGACGAACTGGTGCACCGGAGTGAGTCCCCCCATCACGACTTTATTTTCAACTGTGACATGACCGGCCAGGGTTACCCCGTTGGCCAGGGCATTCCCGTCTCCAACTTTACAGTCGTGGGCAATGTGGCAGTAGGCCATAATCATATTTTCGTTTCCCACGACAGTATCCTCGTCTTCGCTGGTCGAACGGTTAATGGTTATATATTCCCGCAGGACA
>CAZKRS010000121.1:0-4733 GCA_964555265.1 uncultured bacterium
TCAATTTTTAACAGTTTGGCGGCATAACTTGCCGGTTTTCAAAATCATCACTTAAAAATTCGAGGTGAAATGATTTGGAGTTTGAATCTGACCTGGTCTGTGGTCCAGCCAATCGACAGGAGTTTGAGTTAATTGTTTACCCGGTTTTTAAAGACGACGACGGGGAAATCATTGCCGGGGAGCTTCCTGAACTATCCGCCCGGCGGCTGGAAGATTTTGAAGCTTCCGAAGGCGATACCATGCTTTTTTATGAGGGGGATTTTACCGCTGAGCGTCTGCTGCTGGTGGGGGGCGGAAAATTAAATGAACTGGAACTGCCGGCAATAACAAAACTCGGGGGCACGGTCGTAAAAGAAACAACCGAGCTGGAGGTCGACTCCTACGGCCTGGTTTTTCCGCTTGAGGTTGAACTTGACCGCCAGAATGTGGCCCGGGAAATTACTGTGGGAGTTTATCTGGGGGCTTATGATTTTGACCATTACAAACATGAGTCCGGTAAAGATGAGGAAGACGAGGATAAGAAAAAAAAGACCCCGGATTTTAACCTGGTTCTTGAAGACAAACGTTCCCTGGGAACCGTCCGCCGCGGTTTCGAGGAGGGAAAGAAAATAGCCGGGGGAGTTGTCCTTGCCCGGAACCTCGGCAATACACCCGCCAATGAGCTGGTTCCCGATGATCTTGCTACCGAAGCCAGACAGATAGAAAGAAAATTTGACGCTGTTTCCGTTCAAATCTGGAATCAGAAAGAACTTGAAGAAAAAGAGATGAATTTAATTGTTGCCGTGGGCAAAGGTAGCGAAAATCCCCCCCGGTTGATCAGGATTGATTACAGCCCCCAGAACCCCCGCGGAAAAGTGGGGCTGGTGGGTAAGGGAATTACTTTTGATACCGGAGGAATATCCATAAAACCCAGCAAAAAAATGGGGGAGATGAAATATGACATGTGCGGGGCGGCTGTGGTCCTTGGGATTATAAAAGCAGCGGCTTCCCTGGGGTTGCCCCTGAAAATTAACGGGTATATTCCAACGGCCGAAAATATGCCCGGTAGCCATTCCACCCGCCCCGGTGATGTTGTTACCGGATATGCCGGCAAAAGCGTGGAAATTTTGAATACGGACGCCGAGGGGAGGTTGCTGCTGGCTGATTCGCTTGCTCACCTGGGCGAAAAAAAAGGGGAAGAGCTGGACTTTGTCATCGATTACGCCACTCTTACCGGCGCCTGTATAACGGCTCTCGGTCACCGGGCCGCGGCTCTCATGAGCAGGGATGATGAGCTTGTCGATAGTTTGAATGCCGCCGGTGAAAGTGTTGGGGAAAAAGTCTGGCGGCTCCCGGCCTGGGAGGAGTATGCTGAAAAACTGGAAAGTGATATCGCAGATGTTAAGAACATCGGCGGCCGGGCGGGCACCGTCATGGGGGGGATGTTTTTGAGCGAGTTTGTGGATGAAGATAAGATTGAAAGCTGGGTCCACCTGGATATTGCCGGCACTGCCTGGGGGATGAAGAAGCTTTCCTATCGCCCCTCGGGGGCAACCGGTTTCGGTATCCGCCTGACCCTGGAGCTGTTCAACCGGGAGTTTAATCTCGATTAGATATGGTTAATCGTAACCGCCCCCGACTTAATGTAACCCTTGCCCCGGAGATTAAAAAGAAGATAAAAAAACTCGCAGGTGAGCTTGATCTTTCTGTTTCCCGGCTTCTGGAGTTTATCATTGCTGATTTTATAGAAAAATATAATGCTGAAAAAGAACCGGTGGACCGCTTAAAAAAGAGGGTAGAGTCTTTTCAAACGGAAGATCATAAAAATGAAAAAGAAAAACAGATAAAAAATATCCTCCGGGAGTTTGACACCCCCTGAGAGCTCCCCGGCCTGCTTTTGATTTATTTTCCCGGTCATGTCGTCCGGGGGCCAAACAGGCCTCCGAGGAGCGGGTGATTATTGCTTGGTTTTTTTGATTGCTTCCGTTTCCTGCTGCCGCTGGCGGTTAATCTTGTGGTTTTCACGGGTGATATTTTCAAGCAGTTGTTCCTCGTTCATCGTGAGCAGCTTACCCTCTTTGACCACCTGTTGGCCGTCAATCCAGGAATCTGTTACATCATGCCCTGAAATTGAGTAGCAAATCTGTGAATAGATATCGTAGATTGGTTTAAGGTGGAGCTGCTGGAGGTCTATGGCGATAAAATCCGCTTTCTTACCTGCCTCGAGGCTGCCGGTTACATTTTCAATCCCCAGGGCCCGGGCTCCCTCCAGGGTTGCCATCTGGGTTATCTGCCGGGCGTTAAGAACCCGGGGGTCATGATGGCGGACTTTCTGCAATTTGCCGGCGGTATCCATCTCCGCAAAAAGATCGAGATCGTTGTTAGAAGCTGCACCGTCGGTTCCCAGACCCACCGAAACACCGGCCTGCAGTAGTTCGGTGACCGGGGCCATCCCGGCGCCCAGCTTCATGTTACTTTCCGGGTTGTGACTTACTGTTGTGCCGTGTTTTTTGAGAATTTCTATATCTTTTTCTTCCAGCCACACGCAGTGAACGGCCAGCAGGCGGGGGGTGAGAAAACCATGTTTTTCGAGCCAGCGGGTGGAGGAATAATCATGTTCTCTTTCGTAATCTATTTTTTCTTTTTCTGTTTCCGCCAGGTGAATGGAATAGGGAACATCTCTATTTTCAATAATTTCGCTCCCAAACCAGTCCATCAGTTCTTTAGAAGAGGTATAGGGGGCATGAAGTGCAGCGGCGGGTGTAATCCTGCCGGGGAAAGATTTGTCAATAAAATTTAAAATGTCGTCCTGGCGGTCGGTTCCCAGATATTCAGACATCGTAGTATCATATAGAACTGCCCGCAGCCCCGATTTTTCCACCAGGGGATAGTAACGGTGCTGGTAAAAACTCATGTCTCCTATTGTGGTGACGCCCCGCTTGAGTGATTCGACCAGCGATAGCTGAACACCGAGTTTTTGTGACTCGTTGTCAAGATGAGTTTTCCTGAACCGGTAGGTCTCTTCCAGCCAGTCTTCCAGGGACAGGTCCTCCGCCAGCCCCCGGATGACTGCCATACTCAGGTGAATATGGGTATTAATCAGCCCCGGCATGACCAGTTTCCCGGCCAGGGATTTGCGATTTACCTGCGGATGTTTTTCTTCCAGTTTTTTCTTTTTGCCGACCTCTACAATCCTATCCCCCTCCACAAGCAGGGCACCATGATTGATGGGCTCGACATCAAGAGAACGGGCGGTAACAATTAGACAATCGGTATATAAGGTTTTGTTTTCCTGGTTCATAATAGTCTCCGTTCATGTTTTCAAAAAACAAGTATGAAAGTTAACGTGATATAGGGTAATTTAATTGGATTACGTGTATTCTCCCAGTAATCCATTTACAGATAAATGAGGTTTCTGATTATCGGAATGAGATCATCAGAGACCTTATTTATTCTTCCCTGGTTTGTAACCAGAACCCTGGGAGAGCACAGATTACGGAATTAATTGATCCTAACCCCGGGTCAGATAATCAGGGTACGAAATATTCAGGAAATATTTTCTATCTGCTCTCTGGCCAGCTGGTTCTGGCGGGCGCTTAATTTTCTGAGGTCGAGCGGTAAGAATTTACCGTTGTCCACCTTGATTTCGCCGTTAATAATAGACCAGTCAACTTTTGGCGGATGACAGAATACTGTTGCCGCCAGCGGGTCGTGAAGAGCGCCGGCGTAATCAATTTTGTCCAGTCTGACCCCGATTACATCGGCGGCCATACCTTTTTCAATCTTTCCAATATCATCCCGTCCGATTGCCCGGGCTCCGCCAACTGTAGCCGCCCTGAGGACGTCCCGGGCGGTGATGGACTCTTCGTCGTAGTTGATTCTCTGGAGCAAAAGAGCCTGCCGCGCTTCGGCAAACATGTGCGAACTGTCGTTGGAGGCGCTGCCGTCTACCCCCAGGCTCACCTTCACACCGGCCTCCAGCATCTCCACAACAGGCGCCATGCCCGAGCCCAGGCGCATGTTAGAACTGGGGCAGTGGCTTATTGCAGCTCCCGCTTTCCCCATTCGTCGTACTTCGTCCTGGTTGAGGTGAATCGAATGGACGTGCAGACATTTTTCGTCCATCCAGCCCAGGGATTCCAGGTAATCAAAGGGTCTCATTCCCGTCTCTTCGAGGCAGAACTCCTCCTCATCGATTGTTTCGGCCAGGTGAGTCTGAAAAATCATGTTTTCGTAGTTTTCACCCAGCTTTTTGCTTTCCTTCATTATAGAATCGGTAACCGAGAAGGGGGAGCAGGGGGCAACGATTATCCGGGTCATGCCAAATTTTTCCGGCTGGTGATATTCTTCAATTACGTCCCGGGTGTGGTTGAGAATCGTATCTTCATTCTGGACAACACTGTCCGGGGGAAGCCCGCCGTCCTCTTTGGACAGGGACATGCTACCTCTTGTCGGGTGAAAACGCATTCCTATCTCTTCGACGGCTTCTATTTCCGCCTCCATAATTCCTTCCTGGTGTTTGTTCGGAAAGACGTAAAAATGATCGACCGCCGTCGTGCAGCCGGACATTATCAGCTCGGAAGCCGCCACCTGGGCGCTTACCCGGGCCATCTCCGGGGTCAGGTATTTCCAGATCTCATAAAGATAGGTGAGCCAGTCAAAAAGTTTGGCGTTCTGGACCGCCGGTATGTTCCGGTTCCTTGTCTGGTAGAAGTGATGGTGGGTGTTTACCAGTCCCGGCATAAAAAGGGTAT
>CAZKRS010000122.1:0-4659 GCA_964555265.1 uncultured bacterium
GGTCAGAAAGCCACTTATGTCACCCGGGGAGCTTATCACGATAAAAAAGCACACCTGTCCGAAGACCCGGCTGACTGCAAGGAAAAAATCGAACGGCTGTATAAAAAAATGGAAACTCTTAAAAACAGCAACGACCTCCCCGGACCGGTTGTGAAGGAATCAACCGGCCCGGGAGTGATTGCATTTGGATCCACGCTTTTTGCCCTGGAAGAAGCCCGGGATGAACTGGCTAAAGAAGGAATTGATACAGCCGTTTTTGATCTGCCGGCAATTTCACCGCTTCCCGCAAATGAACTGAAAAATTTTATTGAAGCTCATAGCCCGGTTTTTGTAATTGAACAGAATTATACCGCCCAGCTGCGTTTTTTGCTGGAAGAAAAATTAAATATAAAAAATTTGCTGTCTATTACTAAATATGATGGCGAACCGCTTCAGCCCGGCGAGATAATCACAAAAATTAAGGAGCAGGTTTAATGAGTAAGAACGAGTTGAAACCGGCCGATTATGATACTGACAGAAGTGCCCGATTATGTCCGGGTTGCGGTCATATTCATATTATTGCCGCCCTGAAAAAAGCGCTGGCCGAGTTAAATATACCGCCGGAAGAGCTTAATTTAGTCGCCGGAATCGGCTGCAGCGGCAAGACGGTTGCGGAAATAAAAGGTAACGGTATGCATACGCTCCACGGTTGTGCGGCTCCGGTGGCCATGGGCGCTCAGCTTGCCAATCCCGGGCAGACAAACATTGTTCTCAGCGGAGACGGGGATTCCTGGGCGATTGGAGCGGGAAAAATGATTGCTATGCTGCGGACAAATTTTAACTCCCTGTACATCTGCATGAACAACGGAACCTACGGTTTGACCCGGGGCCAGCTTTCACCCACCACTCAGCAGGGAAGTCCCACCCACTGGGGATTAACCAGCGATATTCCTCCGGTGGATGGAATCGGACTGGCAATGCTGGGCGGAGCTACAATGGTTGCCCGGGGATTTTCAGCCAAACGTGAGCTGCTGATCGAACAGATAAAGGCCGGTATCCTCCATGAAGGGCTGGCTTACCTGGAAGTGTTCAGCCCCTGCGTTACATTCAATGACCATGAAGGGTCCCATCACAGCTATAAATACGCCCAGGAACATTTTACCCGGTTCCCAAAATTTTCCGTCATGGATATCGAGGCTGATTATCCCAGTGAAAAAGAAATCGATGCAGAACTGGAAAAGGAAGGCCAAAAACAATACGGGTTAAAATTTGAATCCCTCGATGATATGCCCGAGTATGATCCGACCGATCTCAACCAGGCTCTGCAGGTATGGGAAAAATACTGGTCACAGATGGGAATAATTCCTATCGGACTTTTTTATGTGAACGAGGAACAAATAACTCATCATTCCCGTTATTATAACCAGGATGAGCGGCCGCTGGCGGCCAGAAAACCAGAAGAATTAAGACCTTCAGAAGAAGATTTTGATACTATTTTAGAACAGTTCCGTTGAGAAGGTGAACTATACATGAATTTTTCGAGCTCAATCAGAGGTATCCAGGAAGCTTTTGGCCGCCAGGATTTGTCCGCCCACAGAGTAGCTAATATAACGGCCGGTGCGACTGAAGCGGGCGGCCCTGACCTGGCGGGAGAAATGGTAAACCAGATCACCAACCGGCACGCCGTTTCGCTTAACACAGAAGTAATCCGCACCGCCGATAATATGCTGGGCGAACTTATAGATCTGCAGGCCTGAACCTTCCATAATTTTTCTCCCTATGATTTTCTTTTCAGTACAGTTAAAATAAAAGCCAGTGGGAACAGTATTTTTTATACATTGAATCTGAAATAATTATCTCGTCCATATAGCAGGTGAATACAATGCATACCTGGGATCTAAACGAAAAAGAGGCTCGGATGCTCCAGGAAAGTCTGGCAGAAGATTGTATACTGGATGGTAAACCCGACGTGGAATTAATTGGAGCACTTGATGTCTCCATCTACCCGGAAAGTAAGATAGGAATTGCTTCCGCCGTAAATTATTCTATAACCCGGCGGGATATAGTGGAAGAGGTTGTCTTAATTGCTAAACTGTCATTCCCCTATATTTCCGGTTTGCTTGCTTTTCGTGAGGCCCCGCCGATGATTGAAGCAGCCAGTTGTTTGAAACAGGAACCGGATTGTTACCTGATCGATGGCCATGGTTACGCCCATCCGCGCCGAATTGGACTTGCTTCTCATATCGGTCTTTTTCTTGATCGGCCGACCATTGGCTGCGCCAAAAATATTCTCGTCGGGGAATTTGACGAACCCGGGGAAGAAGTGGGAAGCTACAGCCAGATCTGGGACGGCGAACCGGTGGGTTATGCCGTTCGATCTCGCAAAGGTGCCCAACCTATTTTTCTTTCCCCCGGACATAAGATTGATCCCAATCATATCCCGACCATAGTTGACTCTATATTAAGCCCTGAATCAAAACTGCCCGAGCCACTGCGGCTGGCCCATAATGCAGCCAAAAATGAGCGGAAAAAAATTAAAGAAATAACCCGGCCCTTCCTGGACGAGGAGGCCGGTATATTTCTTGTCGGAGGAACGCTACGGGATTTGCTGCTCGGTAAAAAGCCTCTTGATTATGATCTTATGGTTTCGGAATTTTCCGATCCCATCCGTGCAAAACTGGAAGAAAAATTTGGCGGACATTTTTTCACACTTGATGAGGAAAGGAAAATGTACAGACTACCCGGTGACAATCTACAGATTGATCTCACCGTAGTGGGCCCGGAAGAAGTGGTTGAAGATTTAAAAAGAAGAGATTTTACCATTAACAGCGTTGCTCTTGATATGGCCCGTGAAACCTGGGTGGACCCGGTTAACGGGAAAGAGGACGCCCAGCGAAGGATATTAAAACCTACCGGCGAACAAAACTTACGTGAAGATCCCCTGCGTATAATTCGTGCTTACCGGCTGGCGCAGCACCACCGGCTCAGCTTCGCCTCCGAACTTCTGGAAAATATCAAGCAGAATGCCGGGCTTCTATCTGAAATTAGCAAAGAAAGAATTGTAGAAGAACTTTTTAAAATCGCTTCCCGCCAGGATGCCGGAAAATGGTTTCATAACATGCGGAAAGACGGTGTTTTTGACTCAGTCTCTTTCTTCCGCCGCGAAGGTGCTCCCGATGCCGGCCGGCTTGAGGAATGGCGGCCCGTCCTGAAAAATCATACCATGTTCAGTAACGCCACCTATCACGGTCCTTATTCGCTCCTGGATGGTTTTAAAGCGGCCCGGATGATCAACCAGAACAATCTGGACGATTGGCCTTTCCACCGGCATATAAAACAGGTTACGGGGGCCAGTTATGAAGAGTTGGCCGACGAACCTGCTGAAGCTGATCTTCTGCTGTCTGGAAAAAAATTGCTGGGCCGGGTCCTTGGGCTGGGACTTTGGGAAAATTGGGACAGGGAAAAAATACTGGCCGGTATTCTAAGTCTTGATTCTTATCTGCAGATCCGCCGTAAAAAAGAAAAATCTATCGCCCGAGAATTGGAAGGCGACCCCCGGCTGGGAGAAAAAAAGAAAAAACTGTTGATGGATTTTTTACCGGATATCTGGAATGAACAGCTAGGAAATCTTTGATTTTTCATGTATCTAACCCGCTATTTTTTGTTTGTTTTTTTTGCACTGACCAACTTCATACTGGGACCTTTTTTTATCCTGCAGCATGCTATAGCTTTAGAAGGAGTCATCTCCGCCGGTTTTCTGCTTTTGATTGTCCTGCTGGTTTTTTTATTAAGCTGGCGGAGAGGTTGCTTCACCTGACGCCAGGGGGAAAGAGGTTGCGAATTAAAACCATGCTTCAGAATTATACATCCACCCGTAAATTAAATAAGTTTGTCAACTGGGCCCGTCGGAATTCAATGGAATTTATAACAGTTACCGACGGCTGTTATTACTTTAAACAAATTTTCAAAAAATTTTCTTTGCCCGGATCTGTCTGCACAGCGGCACAATTGACTGCACTCAACCCCGCCCGGGCCGATGTTCTGGTTGTGGCCGGCTCTTTTTCCCATCAAAACGCAACCCGGCTGAAACAGTTTTTTCAGCAGATCTCGTGGCCGCGGCAAGTTATAGCCGCCGGTAGCTGTGCAGTATCCGGGGGGATGTTTGAATCCTACAGCACTCAGCAGGGAATTGATGAAATTTTACCCGTTGATATTTATATTCCCGGCTGCCCACCTTCTGTTTCTGCAATTGCGAAAGGTTTTAATATGCTCCGAGAAAAGATTCGTTCAACCCCGCTAACCCCTTCGCCGGCGAGCAACCGGCCAGGACAACCCCCTGAAAATGAACACTGATACACTTATCGAGCGGATAAATAGCCTGGTGGCAAAAAATATCTCCAGTAAAGAAAATTTTTTTGTTCTGAAGAAAACTCCGGATCATATTCTACAAATACCCCCTGAAGATCTACCTGAAATCTGTCATAAATTGAAAGAAACCGAACCGTATTATTTCCTCCACCTGTCTGACATCACGGCCGTTGATTTTCCCGAAAAACAGAAGAGGTTCCAGCTTAACTACCAGCTGTTTTCTTTTAAACTAAATTACCGGCTGGAATTAAAATTCAGTGTTCCGGAAAACTATACTGTAAACTCTATTCAAAAAATATGGCCGGGAGCCGA
>CAZKRS010000123.1:0-4637 GCA_964555265.1 uncultured bacterium
TCCGTAGTTATCCTGATTATGGCGAGCACCAGGCGGGGTATTGTATCCAGGCGGGGACGCACTGGTTTGTAAACTGGCTGGAAGAACTTGAATTTAATTCCGCCCAGCTGGAGAAGTTGCGACGTCATAAGGACAGGGCCGGAAACAGGGTATTTTCCGGTAGATTTCTTAACTGGTTGGCCGAACAGGATATAGCCGGGCAGTTAAAAATTGCGGCCCTTCCCGAGGGTCGGGTGGTCCATCCTACTGTTCCTCTTACTGTTGTAGAAGGACCGCTTGCCCTGGCCCAGCTGATTGAAACCCCGCTTTTAAATCAACTTAATTACCAGGTGTTGATAGCCACGCGGGCGGCTCGAATTCGCCAGGCCGGCCGGGGGAACCTCCTGTTGGAGTTTGGACTTCGCCGGGCCCATGACCGGGGAGGACACGCCGGAGCCCGGGCAGCCCTGATAGGAGGAGCAGATTTTAGTTCCAACACGGGTTTATCCTACCAGTATAACCGTTCTCCCAAGGGGACTCATGCCCACAGCATGATCCAGGCCTACATTGCCGCCGGGAAGACCGAGCTGGAAGCTTTCCGGGATTTTGCCGCCCTCTATCCCGATAGCTGCGTGCTGCTTGTGGATACGATTGACAGCCTCGAAAGCGGAATTCCCAATGCCATAAAAGTTTTTGAAGAGTTAAAACAGGAAGGTCATCAGCCCCTGGGAATTCGTCTGGACAGCGGCGATTTAGCCCACCTTGCCGTTCGTGGCGCCCAAATGTTGAATAAGTCCGGTTTTGAAGATGTCAGTATTGTGTTGTCCAATCAGCTTGATGAACAGGTGCTGCGCCAGATTATCGAACAGATCGAGCAAGAGGCGCCCGAATATGACCTGGAGCCGGCGAAGGTCGTTGACAGGCTGGTTTACGGGGTGGGCACCCGGTTGATTACCTCGGCCGGCGATTCCGCCCTGGACGGTGTATACAAGCTGGTAGCACTTAAAGATGAAGAAGACTGGGAACCGGTTTTAAAAATTTCTGAAAACCTCGAAAAAATACCAACCCCGGGACATAAAAAAATATGGCGACTTTATGACAAACGGGGCAAGGCAACGGCAGATTTAATGGGGCTGCCCGGCGAGAAAATTAAGACTGGAGATTCTATAACCATCTGTCATCCTTCCCGCCAGTATGTTTGCCGCCGGCTTGACGGTGAAAAAGTCAGTGAGCTGGAGCTTCTGACTGAAACAGTGCTGAACAGGGGGGAAAGACTGCGCCGGTTTGACCTGGAAGAAGCCAGAAGCAGGCGTAAAAAAGATCTTGCCCGGCTTGATCCGGGGGTAAAAAGAATAATGAATCCCCATTATTACCATGTTTCTCTTACGGAAGAAATGCGCCGTAAAAAACAAAAACTGGTAAATAAAATTAAAAACCGGTAAAATAAGCAGGCGGAGCAGGTTCACAAGAAAAAACTGGCAGAATTATTCGATTAAGAGCTAAAATTTGATCGAGGGAGGAAAATATGAAAAATGACAGGCGAAAATACGAGCGGGTGATCCTGGAAAAAGAGGTAGAACTATACGACGAGGAAAATAGCTGGCAGGTGCAGCTGATAGATATTTCTCTGAAGGGGGTGCTGGTTGAAACCCCGCCGGGACTGGTGGTTGAACAGGGAGATAAATTTACGATCAAACTGCCGCTGGAAAGCGTGGATGATGAAGCGATAACAATGGATGTCCGGGTGGCTCATGTTGAGGAAGACAAAGCTGGATTTAGCTGGGAGACGATTGATGTGGAAAGTTTCACCCATCTCAGGCAGCTTATTGAATATAACCTTGGAGATCCCCGGGAAGTGGAGCGGGAGTTAAAAACTTTATTCAAACAAAATTAACCAGAAACAGTTATTCCGCCTCAAAATCGTAATCAGAAAGAATGTCGGGAACGTCGTCGGGAGTGACGCCGGAATAGACTTTCTCATCGACAATTACGACCGGTGCCTGCGAGCAGGCGCCCACGCACCGGGCGTCGGTTACGGAGAATTTGCCGTCCTCGGTCGGTTCTTCGGCCTCAACACCTAACTCTTCAAGGAAACGGTCAAAAACAGCTCCGGCTCCGCGGACGTGGCAGGCTGTTCCCGTGCAGACAACGATTTCATTCTCACCGGCCGGCCGGAAGTTAAAAAACTGGTAAAAGGAGGCAACCCCGGTTACTTTTGCGTAAGGGACACAAATCAGCCGGGCCACCTCGTCAAGATGCCGGCGGGATAGATAGCCGTATTCTTCCTGGACAATTTGCAGGGCGGGGATGAGGTAGCTTTCCGACTTATCACGGTCGCTAAAATCCTGCAGTTTATCAACAATTTCTTTTTTTAGTGTATATTCATCACTTTGACAGCTCATCTTATCCCCTGCCTGTCTCGTGGTGTGTAAGAAGTATGCAGTAGCTCATGAGCTCGCTTGCTGTTGGGTTCACCCAGGTAATAGCTGTAAAGTTCTTTTATATCGGGGTTTTCATGTGGTTTCCGGAGCTGTTTGTTGGAATCAATCGTGTAGAGGGCCTGGGCCCGTTTTTTAACCAGCTCCGGGTCGAGAGCAAAGGTATCTTCGGGGGGGTAGGGCTGGCCCCCGCCGCCGACGCAGCCGCCGGGGCAGGCCATGATTTCCAGCATGTGGTATTCTTTTTTACCTTCCAGGAGCCGTTCAAACAATTTTTTAGCGTTCTGCAGGCCGTTAGCGACCCCTATATTGATATCGGAACCGTCCAGTTCAATTGTTGCTTCTTTCAGCCCCTGGATGCCACGAACCTGCATGAAATCAACTTCAGTTAACTTTTCGCCCGTAAAACGTTCGTAGGCTGTACGCAGGGCCGCTTCAGTAACACCACCGGTGGTGCCAAAGATATCGCCGCCGCCGGTGGCAGTTCCCAGGGGCCGGTCAAACTGGCTGTCGGGCAGGTTGCGAAAATCAACCCCCATGCATTTACACATCCAGATCAGTTCCCGGGTAGTTAATACGGCATCCGTGTAAGGATCACCCCAGGGGGCCTCGTGTTCGGGCCGGGCAGCCTCATATTTTTTGGCGGTGCAGGGCATGGCAGCAACCGAATATATATTTTCAGGTGCAATTCCTTCCTGCTCGGCGTAATAGGATTTAGTTAGCGATGATAACATGGACATTGGCGACTTACAGGTTGAGGCATAGGAAATCAGTTCTGGATAAAAAGTCTCCAGGAAACTTATCCAGCCCGGCGAACAGGAGGTAATAAGGGGTAGTTTTTCGCCTGATTTAAATCTTTCGAGAAATTCGTCAGCTTCCTCAACAATTGTCAAATCAGCGCCGAGATCGGTGTCAAAAACGGCGTCGAAGCCCATCATTTTGAGGGCGGTAACCATTTTACCGGTAACCGGGGTTCCCGGTTCGTAGCCAAAACCCTCACCAAGAGCGGCGCGGATCGAGGGGGCGGTCTGCACGACAACGTGCAGGTCGGGGTCGGAAATAGCCTCGAAAACTTCGTCGGTGACGTTATTTTCAACTATTGAAGCGGTGGGGCAGACATTCACACACTGGCCGCAATGGATACAGACCGACTCCATAATATCGGCGTTATGGGCGGGAGCAGCCACACTTTCGAACCCACGATTTTGCTGCCAGAGGTTAGTTACTCCCTGGACCTCATCGCAGGCCCGGACACAGCGGCCGCAAAGGATGCATTTCTCGGGTTCGCGGTGGATGGACGGCGAGGAATTGTCCTCGGAATAACTTTTTCTTTCTCCTTCAAACAAACGTTCGCGGACGCCAAGACTGTAAGCGCTGTCCTGCAATTCACAGTTGCCGTCTCGAACACAGGTCTGGCAGTCTTTCGGGTGATTATCGAGAATAAGCTCGACAATGTCCCGGCGGTGGCGTCGAAGCTCAGGGGAGGAAGTCCGAACTTGCATTCCTTCCTCGGCGGGTGTGGAGCAGGAAGCGACCAGTTGCCCGTTTTTTTCCAGTTCGACTATACAGATCCGGCAGGCGCCGAGAATACTGAGTTCCGGATGATAACAGAGCCGGGGAATGTGCACGCCCACCTTGTCGGCGGCGTCCATAATAGTAGCGCCGGCTTCCACCTCGGTGCGAATTTTGTTAATTGTCAGGCTTATTTTTTCTTGATCTGAATTCATTTGCGAAGCACCGCCTCAAAGTTACAGACCTCGTAGCACTGGCCACATTTTATACATTCGTCCTGGCCGATTTCGTGAGGCTGCTGGGATTCGCCGCTGATACAGTCAACGGGACAGACCCGGGCGCAGGCTCCACATCCAACGCAGGGTTCTGGTTCTATGAGATAGGTTACGAGGTAACGGCAGGCCCCGGCCGGGCACTCCTGCTCTTCGATATGCCGCCGGTATTCATCCTCAAAATAGTCCAGGGTACTCAGGACGGGGTTTGGCGCCGCCTGGCCGAGACCGCAGAGGGACGCTTTCTGTTCGAGTTCCCCCAGCCGGCGAAGCAGATATATGTCTTCTTCTTTTCCGGCCCCGCGGGTAATCCTTTCCAGGATTTCCAGCAGACGGGTGTTACCTTCCCGGCAGGGGGTACATTTTCCGCAGGATTCCTCGCGGGAGAATTCAATAAAAAATTTGGCGAGGTCAACCATTCAGGTATCTTCGTCCA
>CAZKRS010000124.1:0-1764 GCA_964555265.1 uncultured bacterium
TGCCGGCTTTAAATCATATTGAACTGAGAGGTGATTAAAGGGTGGGCATGTATAAAGAGTTTTACGGTTTTCAGGAAGAACCGTTCAATGTAACTCCGGATCCGGAATTTATATACTACAGCGATCAGCACAAGGAAGCGCTTGCCCACATGCTTTACGGGGTACGGGAACGGAAAGGTTTTATCCTGATTACGGGGCGAGTGGGGTCGGGCAAAACCACCCTTTGCCGTGCTTTTCTTGAGGAACTGGACGACAGCGTAAGCACGGCGCTGATCCTCAACTCGGCGATGGGCGGTGAAGATTTACTGCAGACGATCCTGGAGGACCTGGGCCTTGAAGTTCCCGGAGAAGCGACTCAGAAACAGCTTGTTGATCGTCTGAACAGTTTTGTCCTTGAAGAGTATAGAAACGGGCGCAATGTTTGTGTAATTATAGATGAGGCCCAGAATCTATCGGTGGAAGCGCTGGAAAAACTCCGGCTACTTTCCAACCTGGAGACTGACAAGCAAAAACTGCTTCAGATGGTCCTGGTCGGTCAACCGGAGCTGGATAATTTAATCAACAGGCCGGATCTACGCCAGTTGCGACAGAGAATAACGGTCCGCAGTTACCTGACGAACCTCAACCGGGAGGAAACCGAGGAATATGTTCTACACCGGATGAACCAGGCCCGGCCGGAACATTCAATAAAAATAAGCAATGAAGTGTTCCCGGTTCTTTATGAAACTACGGGCGGGAATCCCCGTTCTGTAAATATAATCATGGACCGGATGTTAATGGCGGGTTACGTTGACGAGTCCTACGTTTTAAGTATTGACCAGCTTGAGAGGGCATTCGAAGAGTTAAAAGAGGAAGAAAAGACCGGGGTTGAGGAAGTGCCGCGTATAAAAAATCATAAAAAAATAACCGCCCGGGTTAATGATAGTCTCTGGCCGGTATATGCCGGTGGGGCAGCGGTAATCACCGTAATTATAGGGCTGGCAGTTGCCTGGCTGGCTCAACCGGAGGTAAGCCCGGTTTTTGGGCCTAAGCTGGCTTCCCGCGGGGAAATAGAAATGGAACCGGCAGCTGATGAAAAAGAAAAAGAGACGGATTTTGAACCCGTGCCCCTGGCCAACAACCTGGAAATTTATGAAATCGAGCAAATACCGGCCGGTAATCGGCTGGGAACACTGGGAATAGCCCGTTATATAAGTGCAGATCCGGCCGCGGGCCAAATTACGGAGCCGGAATTTGAAGAGGAAAATTTTAGCCGCAAGTTTCCCCTTGAAACTATATTTGAAGAAGCACTGCCGGGTCGCCTGGTTAGACTGGAAAGTAGCCTCCAGGAGGTGCGACGGTTTTCTTTTCCCGCCCTGCTAATGATACAGACGGCCGGAGGACAAAGATATGCCGTATATTTCCCCGGGGAAGATATATTCTGGGATCCGCTGGAAGGCTGGAAAAGAGATATAAATAATGTTACCGGTGAGGCCGGGTTCTGGGTTGAAACTGAACTTGATCTCACACGTTCATATCGCCGGGGGACATCCGGAGATACGGCGGTTAAAATACAGGAACTGTTAAATACCGCCGGCGATTACAATATCCCTCTGCACTACCGGCATTACGGGCCGATGACCGTAGAAACGGTAAAAGATTTTCAGCAGAAAATGGACCTGCCGGCGGATGGAGTGTTTGATTTACGCACCGCCATTTATTTGCTTGAAGAGGCCGGGGATGGCCGTCCGGAACTTGAAGTTGAAGATGTGAGAAATTTTTTAC
>CAZKRS010000124.1:1774-4616 GCA_964555265.1 uncultured bacterium
AAGAAGCCCTGGACAAGGCGGAAGAAGAGGAAAACAGCCGCCGGGAAGCTGACAGAGAAACCGGGGCCGGCGGTTTGAATTTGGCGGAAACCATTTGTTGGATTGACGTGGTTTTAGGAGCGGTTATTGTTATAATTTCTGCCCTTGTCAGCGCCCAGGTTTTTCTTTTAATCTGGTTGCTGCTTGGCTGAATTTTCCCCGGTTAGCCGCCGCCGGCGGGGAGAAATAAAAACAGCTTGTCACCGTCGGAAAGAGTGGATGTCGGTTTTTTTTCTTCCTCGTTGATGAAAGGTTTGATAAACCGCTGCTGTTTTTTCTCCAGCCCCAGCTGCTCAAGCAGATCCTGGACCTGGATATTATCCTCAACCTCAATTGTCGACCCATTATCCACGTCCAGGTTGAGCATACTTACGTATTCCAGTTTAATTTCCATTTTTATCACCCGAAAAATAATGATATCCAGTTCCTTATTATTATAACAAAAAAATATGAAAAACAGCCGGTTAGAGGTTTATTGACTTTAAACTATTTAGGGAATATTATTTTCAGCTATGGATAATTCATTGTTAACTTCTCCGATTTCCCCTGAATACCCCGGTGAACCTTCTTTTATGGAATTCGGTGGCTGGAATATGCCCCGGGATTTCAAAGGCATAATAGCCGAACACAACAGCGTCCGAGAGAAGGCCGGCCTGTTTGATCTCTCCCACATGGGGAGATTCATAATCCGGGGGAAAAACTGCGCCGTCCGGCTGGGGAGCTTATTTACCCGGTCTATATCAGCAGCGGAGGACGGGAAAGCTCTTTATGGTTTTTTCCTGGACGAAAAAGGGCGGTGTCTGGACGATCTTATTATTTACCGCCGTTCGGAAGAGGAGTGCTGGTTGGTGGTAAACGCCGCCAACCGGAAGAAGGTTTATGACTGGCTTGAAAATAAGCTGGAAAAACAGGTCCTGGAGGATGTGACTAAAAATACGGTTCTTTTGGCCCTCCAGGGTCCCAAAGCTCCGGGGATATGTGCCAAATATGGACTGCAACTGCCCGATAAACCTTTCCGGGCCGAATGGACCGGGGAAGGGATGATTTCAACAACTGGTTATACGGGGGAAAAAGGGGGAGAATTCTGGCTAACAGCAGAAAAGGGGGGTGAACTTTATTGCCGGTTGCTTGATAAAGTTCAACCCTGCGGGCTGGGAGCACGGGACAGTTTACGCCTGGAAAAAGGGTTTCCTCTTTACGGTCATGAACTGGGCGAAGGTATTGATCCCGTCCAGGCCGGCCTGGATAATTTCATTGATCGGAACCATGATTTTATTGGTAAAGCCAGCCTTGAGAAATATCGGGAAAATCCGCCCGACCGGGTTATAAAAGGGTTCAAACTGGCCGGCCGGCGGAGTCCCCGGCCCTCCAGTTTTATATATTATCGGGGTGAAGAGTCGGGGAAGGTTACTTCGGCCAGTTACTGTCCGACCCTGGAAAGGGCGGGAGGGATGGCTCTTATTGATCGGAATATAAAAGAGGATGCAGAAATCCAGGTGGAAATATCGGGCAAACTAACCCCGGCGATAGTTTCCAGTCTGCCCCTGGTTTAAGAATTAAATTTTGAACTTGAAGCTTTAAACTAACATACGGGAGTGATTAAGATGACTGCAGAAGTACCTGAAGATTTGTTTTATACTGAGAATCACGAGTGGATTAATCCGAACGACGGCTGGGTGGGAATTACGGATTATGCCCAGGAGGAACTGGGGGATATAGTTTTTGTGGAACTGCCCCCTGAAGGGGAAGAAACAACCGAAGGAGAAATGTTTATGACCGTGGAATCCATGAAAGCGGTCTCCGACGTCTACGCACCTGTGGACGGCGAGGTGGTCGGAATCAACGATAAACTTGAGGCCAACCCCCAGCATGTGAATGATTCCCCTTATGAGCAGGGCCGCCTGGCGCAGCTTGAGTTTTCCGGTGAGCTTAAAAATCTGATGGATGCCGAAGAATACCGGGAATTTTTGAAAAACCAGTGAGTGAAAGTATGCCGCCGGCAGATTTTCAACCTCCATACCTCAGTCTTACAGCCGAGCAGCGAAAAAAAATCAAGGACCGGCTGGGCATCAAGGATTTTGCCCGGCTGGAGGAAGATATTCCCGCAGATCTGCGGGACGAATTTTCGGCTGAATTCTCCGCTGAATCGGAAATAGAACTGCGGCGCTGGTTCAAAGAGCAGGCAAATAAAAACCTCTCTGTTGATGAACTGTCCTGTTTCTGCGGCGGCGGGGTGTATGATCATCACGTTCCTTCGCCGGTTAAAGATTTCTTGAGCCGGGACGGTTTTTTAACCTCCTACACCCCCTATCAGCCGGAACTAAACCAGGGTTCGCTGCAGGTGATGTATGAGTTTCAGTCAATGATCTCCGAGCTGATGCAGCTACCGGTAACTAACGCTTCGATGTATGACGGGGCAACTGCGCTGGCGGAAGCAGCGATGATGGCGGTTAACGTGAGCCGGCGGGATAAGATTTATTACAGTCCGCTTCTATTTCCGGCCTGGATCGGGGTTTTGAAAACTTATGCAGAATCTCTCGGCTGGCAACTCGAGGAGCTGCCGGCAGAGCAGGGCCGAGCACAACTGCCTGCAAGCTGGGGGAAAGAACCTCCGGCGGCGGTCTGTCTTGGTTATCCAAATCGCTACGGCTGTGCGGACGAGGTGGAGAGCTGGGCTGCAGAACGTCCGGATGAAAAAACAGTGGGGATCGCCGGGGTTAATCCGCTGGCGATGGCTCTGCTTGAGCCGCCGGGCCGGCTTGATTTTGACGTGGCTGTAGGGGAAGGACAGCCCCTGGGGTTG
>CAZKRS010000125.1:0-4592 GCA_964555265.1 uncultured bacterium
TTCAGGTTCTTTCTGATGCTATGGAACAGGAAGAGCAGCAGGCGATGCAGTTGATCGAAAGCTCCATGGGCGTTGGTCAGAACGTAGACGTCATGGCCTGATTTTTTCAGGACTGGAGTTTTCAGAAATATGAGGAAACTAAAGGCAGGCGTGTTACTGCGCCTGCCTTTTTTATTTATTGTTTTCTGTGCTTCGGCGCCGGCGCCGGATGTAGGCCACCAGGTCTTTCTTTTCCTGTTCGTCCAACCCGCTCAGCAGACCCCGTTCTTTTGACCGGGGCTGTTTTTCCAGTAAAATTCCATCCTCCTGTTCCGGTTCAAAAATCCAGCGGTCCAGGTCGGCTTCTATAACTAACCGGGCGTCAAAAAATTCCAGCAGTTTCACAAGAGTTTTATAAGGGGGGGTTCTTTCCCCGTTTTCATAAAAAGAGAGGGAAGGGGCCGGCACATCGGTTTGCTCCGAAAGCTCGGTCTGTTTCATTTCCATGCTTTTACGAAACTGGGACAACAACTCGGAAAGTGATATTTCCTCACCCATAATTTTTCACTCCTGAGAGGGTCTTGTATTTTGTTCCAGGTGGTCGTATCCCGTCCGGGCGGTAGCGATTGAATCCGGAAGTTCAGGTTCGAACTTCACCTGTGATTTTTGATCCGTCAACCTACCGAGGACCCGGAAATTATATCCATTTAGTTTATTTTTTTTATCTTCCGGAAATGTAAATAAAAGTTCATAATCCTCTCCCCCGGTTAACGCCCACTGCAGGGCCTGACTGTAGTTATCGGCAAGTTTTTCTGCCGTGGGACTAATCGGTATTTTTTCATATTCGAGAACAGCCCCGCAGCCGGAACTTACAAGAAGCCGCCGGAGATCTTTCAAAAGACCGTCACTTATATCAATCGCGCAGCTGATTTCAGCCTCTACCAGTTTATTTCCCAACTCCAGGCGGTTGGGAATCCGGCACAGTTCTTCCCGCAAATAATCTTCCCCGGTTAAATCGTTCTCAATAATCCCTGCGGCCGCCCCCAGGGGCCCGCTTACAGCGACCAGGTCATCTTTTTTTCCACAGCTTCGTTTTAAAATTCCTTCCGGATGTTTTTTCCCCCGCAGCACCCGGCCCAGCGTCTCCTGGTTTTTGGAACTGGCCGGCAGGTCCCCCCCGGCCAGTTCCACCCGGAGATTGTCTAATTTTTCTGCCAGCAATCTATTTAATTCCTGAATTTCTTCCGCTGGCCGGCCACTGGCCAGGTAAAATAAAGCAGCGGTGGGATTGCCCCCCATGGCTGCGATGTCACTTAAATTTATTCCGATTAATTTATCCGCCAGGTTTTCCAGGGTGTAATTAATGTCGTAATGTATGGCACTGGCAAGCTGGTCCGTTGTCACCAGCAGGGAAGGAGAAAAATTCTCCAGTATTGCACAGTCATCACCAATTAGGGATTTATCTCCTCCGGTAAGTGTGATTAAATCATTAACAAACTTTTCCTCATCCACTTTTTGTCTACCTGTTGATCCGGGCCAATTTCTGGCGGTTGTCATCGATATAAAAACCGGCCATCAGCTCTTTTTCGATCTCTTCGGGAACGACAAACGTGCGCTGCCAGCTTCTCACTTCGCCCCCGGCCAGGCTAAAGCTGGTCGGTTCCATGATTCTGTTTCGGTAAACATTTTCCTTCCCGTCGGTGAGCATTAAAGTAATTCCCTCCGGGAGGTTGATGGAGCTGGCTTCCGGCGCCCTGTTTTCTATCCGAAAAGTCATGTTCACCCGTTCACCGTTTACGGCCTGTCCTTCCAGTTTATACTGGACCTGCTGCCGTATAACCCGGGTGTCAAATTCTATTGCCGCCTCATCGGTGTCAAACAGTGGTCCCCGGAAATGGGTGTAGGCAAAATAAAATCCCAGCACAATAAACAGGTCGACAATAATTATAGCCCATCTTTTTGTTTTACTGTCCATTAAAAACCAACCCCAAATTCAAATTTAACACTGTAATTTACTTAGTATCTTTGAGCATGTGGATATCACGTTCCGTCTTGATAGCCACCACTTTGCCGTCTTCGAAATATAGCCGGGGCAGTCGCTGGCTGAAACGGGTCAGGATTTCATATACAATTGTATCATGCCACCGGGCCAGGGTATCGGCCCATAGCTCTTTGCTGCCCTCCCTACCCATTATTGTAACAGTTTCTTCCGGGTCGTCATCCTCTTTTAATTTAATTATTGTCATGTCCATGCAGACACTGCCCAGGACTTCTTTTTTTTCACCATTTTTCAATACGTAAGACCGGTTGCTGAAATCCCGGGGGTAACCGTCGGCATATCCCAGGGGTAAAACCCCGATATATGTTGGCTCTTCGGGGATATACCGGCGACCGTAACTTACACCTTCACCGGGCTGGAGCTGTTTAAAGTCCGCCAGTTTGCTTTTAATCTCCAGCACCGGTTTCAGGCCGGGCAGTGATACCCCGGCGTGAGGCGGATATCCGTAGAGCGAGATTCCCGGTCGAACGAGATTATCCCCGGGTTCTGAATCGGAGAGGATCCCGGCACTGTTGGAAAGATGCCAGTAACGGGGAGATATTCCCCGGTTTTTAATTATATTTTTCACTTTTTGAAATTTTTCAATCTGGTTGTCGGTGTAGTTTTTATTCTCCCCGGCAACCGGAAAGTGGGTGGCTACTCCCTCCAGGTTCAGATGTGGACAGTTCTCCAGCTCGTCGAGATATCCGGGTATGTCAGCGGGCAATAGGCCCAGCCGGCCCATCCCGGTGTCCACCTTCAGGTGGATATTTATAGTTTTATTTTGTTTTTTTGCTTCTTCCTCGAGCGCTTGCAACATCCGGTAGGAGTAGATCATGGGGGTAAAATTTTCCGTAATTATTTTATCAACCGTAAAAGTGGCGGTGTGGCCCATGATTAAGATCCGGCTTTCGATCCCGAACCCCCGTAATTTTAGCGCTTCCTCCAGCGTAGCTACCCCCAGGAAATTTACCCCGCTGTCGGTTAAAGTCCGGGCAATCATTTCCGCACCGTGGCCGTAGGCTTCCGCTTTTACCACCGCCAGGATCGATTGGTCTTTATCCAGGCGGCTGCGGACAAGTCCTAAATTATGCCTGAGCGAGTCAAGGTCAATTTCCAGCCAGCAGGAGCGGGGGCGCAGGCCGTTTAGATGGGGAAAGGATGCCATGATAATGTGTTGCGAGAATGACCTTCGAATTTAAGTGGAAACCATGAGGGCTGTTCAAACTCGGCCAGTGAATCGACGGCTTCGGGGATTTTATCGATCAAATCCTCCGATTTTACAGTAATGGTGTTTTTGTCATTTTCAACCAGTCTACCGGCTGTACCATGGAGATATAACGCCAGGCAGGCGGCCGGTCCGGGCGGTATACCCTGGGCCAGCAGTCCCCCAATCATCCCCGTCAGCACGTCGCCGCTGCCCGCTTTTGCCAGGGCAGCCGAACCGGAAACATTTATACTGTATGAATCGTTGGGATGGGCAACCACGGGGCGGGAAGTTTTCAGGACTGTGGTGTGGCCGGTAATTTCGCAGAGTTTCCGAGCGCTTTCCACCGGTTTTTTAAGGATGACATTCAGGCTTCGGTTGAGAAGCCGGGAAGCTTCCCCCGGATGGGGGGTGAGCACCGCCTGGTTGCAATCTTTCAACTCGTCGGGATTTTCGGCAAAATTATTCAGTCCGTCGGCGTCGATGACTACCGGACAATTCAAACCGGGAAGCAGTTTTTCAAGCAGAGATTTTTTGCCCGGTGTCTGGTCCAGGCCCGGACCGATTATGAAAGCATCCTGGTGGTTGATGTATTCATCTATTTTTTCCTGTTCAATTTTATCTTCTATTATTTGCTGCTGGGTGAAAGGGAAGACCAGGTCCCGTTCCCCCCGGCTCTGGTTCTGGATTATATTTTCCGGTCCCAGCAGGCTGACCAGTCCGGCGCCCATCCGGGAGGCGGCATTGGCTGCTAAAAATGCGGCGCCCGGGTATTTCTGGCTCCCGGCTATTACACCCGCCCGGCCGGCGCTGCCCTTGTGGTCGGTTTGAAGCCGACCCGGCAGAAATTCTGCCATCTCAAATCCGGTTATCAGGTGGCAGGGCCCGGCGTGTTGATCGTAAACTGTTTCTGGGAAGCCCAGCTCCTGGGCAATCACGGTTCCCGCCTGCGTGTATCCCGGCTCGAGGAGCATGCCGATCTTGGGCAGCCCCATGGTGACCGTCAGATCTCCGTTGACGCAGGGGGTGAAGGGGAGGTGGTAATCTCCGGAAAGTCCACTTGGTATATCCACGCAGACCACGGGATTATTTTTCCGGTTCAGCCGGTCGATCATCTCGTCGAAAGGACTTCTGGGCTCACCGCTGAGCCCGGTGCCCAGCAGGGCGTCGACATATAGATCGGCCCCCGGGAGCATCTCCCCGGGCTGGTAGGTTTCTATCTGGACAGAATTTTCCTTGTGCAGACATACCGCCTGCTTCTGAATCATTTCCGAACATTTTTCTTCCTCTTCCGCCAGTAGTATCCGGACCCGGTAGCCCCATTTGTCCAGCCAGCGCGCCACGACAAGTCCATCGGCTCCGTTGTGT
>CAZKRS010000126.1:0-4589 GCA_964555265.1 uncultured bacterium
CAGAATCTTTTTCAATTTTTTTTCGACAATCCAGCAAAAGATGATTCAACGAACGAACCAGTTCCTGGTGAAAATCCCGGGAACGAATATAAATTACGTTGATCTTCCCGCTGTTTCGCATCTTATCCAGGTCTTTTCTTACCCGGTATAAAGGACCGGCCAGCCGGTGGGAGAATCTTATTGTCAATAATAACAAGAGCAATAAAACCACCACCAGCCCCAGGATAACCAGGGTTCCGAAGTAATAAAACTGGCTGACTATCATTTCGCCAAATTGAGGGTCAACCCCGGCATGCTGGGAAAGGTGAAATATAACCTCCATACAGTACCAGATAAAACTTCCCAGGACAATTGCGGATAAAACAACGGCTCCTACCACCAGGCCAACCATTCTGCCCTGGATAGGCCAGTCAATAAGCTTGCGCCGCCTTCTATTTTCCATAAATATCCCTCTTTTCAGTTAAGATTTTAATCTATCTGTCCTTTTTTAATTTCCGGCAGGTAACTAACCAGGTCCTCCGGTCCGAGCAGCTCAACATTTTGTTTTCCCCGGGCAAATTTAATTGCTCCCGGTTTAAATCCTCCCGGGGAAACAAAATAACCTTTTTGGACCTTTTTTTCAATCACATTCAACTCAAACTCCCGGACCGGCCACTCGCTGACCGCATAATCCCACTTTTTAAAATCGTATAATATTTTTTCCTCCCGCCAGAATCCCCCGGTCCCGGCGGCAATAATTCCCACGCCCCCGTCTTCCGGCTGGAATATTGATTCCGGTTCATGGCCCATCATTTCAACAATTCTTCTTGAAATTTCAACAAAATTACGGCGTTCGGAATTTAAATAATCAGCTAAAAATTCCTTGTCTTCCAGACTATCAATATAGTTTTCAATATTCTCGGTGACATCCCTGTAATCGGGCTGTATTTTATATATCTGCTGATAAAGGCGGAGAGCCTCCTCGATGTTACCTTTTCTTTCCAGCAGGCGAGCGTGCTGGTAGCGAACTTCCAGTTCATCACTGGTATTCAACTTCCCTTTCCTGTCCAGCCGGTAAAGGTCCTTAAGATAACCGGCAACTTTTTCAGTATTATCCTGTTTCATTTCCATTTCAATCAATTGCAGGGTGGCCATAATGAAAAGTTTACGAACTCCCCGTTCCCGGATAAGTTTATAAATCTTGCGAGCTTCGTCAAATTTCTGCCCTTCACGAGCGGCATCGGCAATTTCAAAACCAATATTTAAGTTTTCCGGGACATTATCCATGTATTGTTGATAAGAATCTACAGCTTTTTGAATGTTTCCTTTCTCCCGGTAACAACGCCCCAGGTAAAGGTCAATTTCCGGGAAAACATCCTCATCTCGGGCTTTTTTTAGCTCCTCCAGCGCTCTGTCATATTTTTGAGATTGATAAAATATCTTCCCCCGCTCCATCCGGGCTTCGGCCGAATCTCCGTCGAGCTCCAGGTATCTTCCCCAGGCCAGCAAAGATTTTTTTAGCTGTCCAACGCTTCCAAGCCTGTGAGCCAGCTGGTACAACTCTTCAGGGTCGTTAAGTTTCTCCAGAAAATCAGGAGCGGCCTGGGCTTTTTTCAGGAGGTGGTAGGCGGTATATTTTGAATGTAAAAATTTAAACAGCAGAATCATAACCGCTATAATAAATGTTACTATCAGTATTGTTGTTCCAAACTGTATCAATACCATCTGTATCCCTCGCCGGGGAAAATATTAAATAATAAGGAACATACCTACATATAGTTTATCATAGCTTTAAAACTGGCGCCTGCAATAATTATAAACAAAATAAGCTCTCTTCGCAGGTTAACTCCACACTTAACCCGTCAAAAAATGGCAAAAACAGGCTGTTTTTCGGGGAGATCTACATATGACGGGAAACGCATCCGGCGGCTAAACCCACGAGGGAATACTCCCTCGAGCTCCCTGCGAGGTCGCCTTTCAGAATAGTTTTTACTTTCAGCTTTTCACTTTTAGCTTTTAGCTGTTTTAATCGGGACGGCCGGATTTGAACCGGCAACTCGTCGCCTCCTGCTCCTCAAGGGGGAACCATGTTCCCCCTCGACGTTCGCTTTCGCTCACTGCTCCCCCACGCCGCATCCGGCGGCTAAACCCACGAGGGAATACTCCCTCGAGCTCCCTGCGAGGTCGCCTTTCAGAATAGTTTTTACTTTCAGCTTTTCACTTTTAGCTTTTAGCTGTTTTAATCGGGACGGCCGGATTTGAACCGGCGACCTCGCGCCCCCCAGGCGCGCGCGCTACCAAGCTACGCCACGTCCCGAGCACATTAGCCAGGTTATGTTGAACTGACGTTAGCGAAATTGATTTGTCAGGTTATTATAGGAAAGAAAAGGTCTCTTGACCATTAATTTTTCAGAGTGCAGACGAGTTTAACCCGAATAATTCAAAAGTTTTAATCTATTCGGGAGAAATCTGTCCGGCCAGCTGGTCGTAAATTGCGCTGGCGATACCAAAATCTTTCTGCCGGGCAATAAGGTTGGAATATTTTTGATCAAGTTTTTCCCGGAACATCTCCCCGCCATGGCCACCATCAAGAAGTTCGTTATCGGGAACCGTGCTTCGCATCTGCTTGACAAGCATATTTACAAACAGTCCTTCCAGTCCCTCCGCCGCCTCCTTTAGCGCTTCATGTTCCCCGTCGGCCACTTCCCCGGTTTGGTCAACCACGCCGGGGATATCATCCATAATCCCCTGGAATCCTCTCAACTGCTGTTCGAAATCCTGCTGACGGCTCTGTTCAATATTATGCTGCTGGAGTGATTGCTGAAGTTCATTTATCCCGCCCAGTTGCACCTCACATCACCTCGAGCGGCACGCTTAAAGCGCCTGAGTGGTCCAGGGCGGTTAAAACTGCAATAACAGTATCCGTGGAAGCTCCGACGGCGTTTAGGGCCTCTACCACTTCCTGGACGGTGGTGGCCTCGGGAAGCATCATCGTCTCTCCTTCTTCGGCTGCTGCCGGCTCGTTATTGTTTGGAGCAACCCGCAGGGAAATATCTCCGTGAGAGATTGCAGTGGGCCGCACGGTAATTCGTTCCCCCATAATTACAGTTCCCGTTCTCTCATTAATTATAATTTTATTTTTCCGGCCGGGGTTGACCTCTAAATTTTCTATACGGGAGACAAAGCGGGCCGGTTCTTCCCGGTGATCGGCGGGAAGCTGAACCTGGATGGTCCTGGAATTTTCAACCCGGGAGATCTGTTCTCCAAACTCCTCGTTTATTACATCGGCTATCCGGGAGGCCGTGGTAAAATCAGCCCGGCGCAGTTGAAAACTTACCAGGTCTTCCTCTCCGACGAACTGAAACGGAAGTTCCCTTTCCACCAGGGCTCCCTCGGGAATCCTGACGGTGGTAAGATGATTCCCCTCGCCTCCCCCTCCCGTTGAGACCGGGCCCTGGGCAACCGCATAAACGTTATTGTCAGCGCCTTCAAGGGGGGTCTGAAGCAATACACCGCCCGATAAATCCTCTGCATTACCAAGAGAACTTATTGTAACGTCAATTTTATCCCCTGATCTTTTGAAAGGCGGTAGGGTTGCGGTAACCATCACCGCAGCAATATTATCCAGCCGGGCCCCGGCGGGATCCTCGATATTAATCCCTATTTCCTGGAGAACATTAGCTATCGAACGGTTTACAAAATCAAGACGCCCGTCCCCGGTCCCATCCAGCCCCGTTACAACTCCAAAACCCCTGAGCTGGTTTTCACGCACACCATCAACCCGGGTGATATCCTTCAGGGGAACAGTCATCTGATTATTTTGCGCCAGCACTTCAAAAATAGGAAAGAAAACAAATAAATTAACAATAAATAGAATTACAATTTTCTTCATAGTTATTAACCTCCCATTCCATTCGGTTACCAGAAAAGTAAGTTTTTAACGTAAGCGTAGGAACGACCGATGAAACCTGTCGCTTCACCTTCCCGGTAGCCAAGTTTGCTTTCATAATATATCTGGGCGTCAGCGATCCTGTCGGAAGGAATCGTGTTATTGGGCTGAACGTCATCTTTACGGGCAATCCCTTCGAAGCGCATTGTACTTATTTCATCGTCAACTTTTATTTTCCTGTCGCCTTCAAGAGTTAAAATTCCGTTGGAAGCAACTTCCGTAACCTGGACTGACATCTGGGTGTTAAGATTACCCGAAAGATCAGCTGCGCGCTCCGAGTCATAGGAAGAGCCCCCCCGGAAGTTGGCGCCAAACAGCGGGATCCAGGAGAGTAGGCTGTTAACAAAGGTTGCATCGTCATCGTCCGTCCCCGCACTTCCTCCCACCTCTATTTCTTTCTCTCGATCACGGCTGGAGCCTGTCCGCCCGTCCGCCGATTCGGCAACTTCAATCATTAAAATGTCGCCTTCACTAACGGCCACCCGCTCGGAAAAACTGGAGCGCCGGGGAGTTTCATCCGGCCATAAAGAAGAAGCTAAACCTGCTGTGGAAATTAAAACGGTGAGAAGCACTATAAAAATAATAAATGCAAACCTGCGCAAATTGTTCATTTTGCTTTCACCTTCCTTTCACCTATAACTTCGGCATAAACCTTCTCTCC
>CAZKRS010000127.1:0-4529 GCA_964555265.1 uncultured bacterium
CCATCCTACAGCCGAACGAACATTTTTTTTATAAAAAATTATGTGGACTGTTACCAGTATGTTGACCACCAGTAAAAGGAGAGAAAAAATATAGGGCCAGTTATTATAAACTGTCTCAACTACTCCTGCTATAAAATCTATCTTACTTCACCCCCGGTCGGGACCACATTTTCCCGGTTTGTGAAGGTTTTCAAATGCCAGAAACCAAATAACGACTGGGAAATTATTAACAGCAACCATAAAACCACGGACCACAGCAAATAACTTCCTCCCCTGACCAGCCCCGCCCCCAGGAAAGCATAAATTACCGCCCGGGGGGCCAGACCAACGACAGTGCTGACCATAAATCTCTTGAATGGTACATCCAGGCCGCCGCAGATTGCGTTAACCGGATGCAGGGGAACAAAAAAATTGATCCGAAAATAAAACAGGGATTTAAAGTCCATGTTTTTATGTTTGGAACTGAGTTCTAAAATCTTACTGGAGCTGAACCGCCGGGTAAAACTCTTGCCCAGAAATTTTGCCGGCCAGTAATAAGTCTGCATTGAAAAAAAGAGGCCGGCAATAGCCAGTAAACTGGCCGTAAAAGGATCAAAAATAATCCCTCCCAGCACCCCCAGGATAAAAGTGGGTATAAAAACGCTGTTGGCCAGGAAATAGATGCAGACAAACAGCGGGTAAGCAAGAAGTTCGAATGATTCTACCAGATGACGCAGCCGGTCAAAACGGGCCAGCAGCTGTTCGTGATGAACAATAAAATCCGGAACATGAATATTTAACACGTAAGCAAAAATCCCCAAAAATACCAGCGATAGGATACCTGCAATAATATTCTGCCAACGAAGCATAAGCTGATAAACTTTTTTCACTGTCTCCACCGGTATATTCCTCCAGAATTAGCTTTTGTTTAACATACTTTCTTCAGAATACAGTGTTTAACTCCTATAATCAACAATAGAGGGGTTGTACACAAAACCCACCGGATGGTTTCCTAAATCCCTTCCCCCCTGGAGGGGGAAGGTTAGGATGGGGGGGAGGAAAGATGTTTCGGTTCTGGATTGTATATTTTAAATTTGAGGAGTATAACAATGGATTATGAACCGGTTCTGCCCGTGGTGTCGATTTTAAGTCCGGCCATCAATAAAATGGCGGCGGGGGTCAAAAAATTAAAAAAAAGCTGGGAGAACCTGGTAGTCTGCTCACCACCCTTTTTGTTTGATCAGACCGATTATTACGCCGAGGAGATCGGGCAGCCGCTTTTTCGCTGGTGGGCATATCGGGATAGACTGGCCAACCCCGCCCGGCTGGTCGACTGGAAACATACCTGTGCTGATATTGAGAATAAACTGAGCAAACCTGACGGCAGCCGGACGGTAAACCTGGACCCGGGTTACTTAAACTTCGGGCTGGTGGTTTTAGCTTCTTTTAAATATGATCTGCAGAAAATTTACCTGAAGGAGCGCGTATACGCCGATCCTGTCCTTCAGTACGGGGAAGGAAATTTCAGTCCTTTTCCCTGGAGTTTTCCCGATTTTAAAAAACCGACCTATTACCAACGGCTAAAAAAATTCAGGACCCGCTACAAACAGCTGCGAAAAACTCACTGATTGCCGCCGGGGGACGAAACCACCTGTTCTGATTTACTTTCTTCTTTCAGGCGGCGAATTCGATCGGGAACCGGGGGATGGGAGTAGTTAAAGGCGGCATACAGGGGGTGAGGAAAGGGATTGGAAAGATTTTCGCCCACGAGCCGATAAAGAGCTTCGATCATCGGCGTGGCACTGTTCATGACTTCAAGAGCAAAAGAATCGGCTTCTTTTTCATTCTGAACCGAAAAATAATTATCAACCGGTGAAAGCCAGCGGAAAACCGGCGAAAGCCAGAGAAAAGAAATAACCAGACCGGCATATACCGCCCCCGGGGGAAGGTTAAACATTTCAAAAATCCAATCGCTGTTCAGCAGATAGAAAAGAATATAAAAAACAATACCATTTTTAAGAGCCGATCTTAAAATCGACTTCCATATATGACCTTTTTTCCAGTGAGCAAGCTCGTGAGCAAGCACGGCCTGCAGTTGATCAAGCTCCATCTGTTCAACTAACGTATCGTAAAGAACAACCCGTTTGGTCCGACCGAAACCAACAAAATAAGCGTTTGAATGTTTAGAGCGGGTACTGGCATCCATGGTGTATACCTGGGAACATTCAAAACCCGCCCTTTCGAAAACCTCCTGAACAGCTTCATAAAGTTCCCCCTCCTCTACCTGCTCAAATTCGTTGAACAGGGGAGCAATAACCCGGGGATATATTATCTGCATCAAAAGACCAAACAGCACAAAAAAACCCCAACCAATCAGCCACCAGGTCTGTTCAAAATAATCGATAAACCATAACAGTGCCCCGGTAACCAGGGCGGTAAAAACCAGACTGACCAGCAGACCTTTTAACTGGTCTTTCAGCCAGAGTCCAACTCCCCGGGTATTAAAATCAAATATTTCTTCAATAACAAAAGTATGAAAAGCTGAAAGAGGAGCCTTAAGAAAAGCCGCAATAACAGCAGCCCCACCATAAAACAGAACTCCTCGCACGGGAAGATTGACTTCCAGCAGTTCAACCAGTTTTACCAGACGGGTAAAAACTCCCGAATAAAGAATTATTAATAGCAACAGCAGGCTGAGGTAAGTTTTTACCCGGGAAAAACCCATTTTCAACCGGTTGTAAGCGAGTAGTTCTTCCGTGGAATCAACAGAAAATTTTTCCGTGAGCCACTTTTCTTCCGCTTTGACTTTATTCTCACCGTATTTTAAATTAACCACGTCCAGCCAGAAAAAAAACAGTTCAGTCAGTAAAATTAAGGCAAGCAAAAACAGGTGCATATATAACACGAAAATCGCTCCTTAATCCGGCGGAAAGTAAACCAGCTTATATTCTCCGGCCACCAGGCTGACCGGTTTTATATAATCCGGGGAAACCGGAAAAATAAAATGCAGACGAAGGATATTATAATCTGAGGGAATAATAATCAACAATCCTTCCTCGGCCCGCCAGGTTACCAGTTGAAGTTCATCCACCCCCCTGCTCTTTTCAGTTTCCAGGTGATATTCCGGCAGGCGGTGGCGGTTATGATAATAGACCGGGTAGAAACTTTCCGGGTGGACATGAATTATTCGAACATCGTTTTCGTGAACCTTCCTGATCTCCCCGGCCAGTTTTTCCCAGCCGGCGGCGGAATGATTGAGGGCCAGCAGCCCGGTCACCGGCAGGGAAACTATAACTGCCGTCAGAAACAAAACTACGGACAATTTAAATTCAACCTCTTCAATTGCAAAACCAAAAAGCAAAATCAAAAAAGGCAGGGCGGGAATCAGAAGATGAAAGGACAGCAAAAATTCGCCCGTGAAAAATCCTCCGGCCGCCAGAGAATAAAACCCGGTCAGGACAAAGGGTAAAAAACCGGCCAGGGCAAGCAGCTGAACCCGGCGGCGACGCCAGTTTACAAGTGCAAACAGAGCAACTGAAAAAAGCAAAAGAAAAAGGACCAGGGAACCGAAAACAAAAAGATACTGTAGAGTCCCGGCCGAAAAATAACCCGGCGTCATTACAAAATTTTCAAAAACCCGGTCGGACTGAAGCCACTGTTCGAGACCGGCCGGTTCCTCGGAGGCGCCGGTATGAATTATCCAGGGAAAATAAGAAATTAACACGGCCCCGATCGCTAAAAGACAATCCGAAAGTTCCGGCCGGCGGCGGACCTCCCAGACCAGCATACCCGCCAGCAGGGCTACATAAACAAGGGCAAAGGAATGGGTATAAACAGCCCCGAGCGCTGCAACCGCCCAGCCCAACCAGTTGTGCAGGTTATAATTCTCGAAAACTATAATTTTTGTGGCAAAATATCCGGCAGCTATAACCGTGACCAGGAATAATGAATAAATTTGAAACCCGGAACTATACAAAAAATGGTAAGGATTCCAGGCCAGCAATACAACTAAAAATAGTGAATAGCGGCGGTTGAAAAACAACCGGCCCCATGAATAAAAAAGCCACAGGGCCAGGCCGGTAACCAGAATGCCATAACCGGAGTGAGCCAGGAAACTGAAGGAGGGGGTAAACCTTAACCAGATATTTAATAGAATCAGATGCAGCGGAGGTTGGTTGAGCGGACCTGAAGTATGGGTGATTATCCACTGGACCGGCTGAAGAGCCAGGTAATGTATCCGGGTTTCGGCGCCGGTTATTTCAAGCAATCCCTGGAACCAGAATCTAACCGTAATTAAAACACCGCAGCCAAACCCGGTAAAAAAATCAAAAATTTTTGATTCAGTTAAGGGTTTCATATCTTCCGCCAGCCCCGCTCACCAGTCCATATTTACAGATAAAAAAGAACAACACGCCGCCCGCAACCATCGTTAACGAAAAAATCTGGCCCCGGGTCAGGCCGAACCAGCTGAAACCCAGGTGGGGGTCGGGGGCCCGGAAAAACCCAACGGTAAAACGTAACAGGCCGTAAGAAATTAAAAAGGCTATACC
>CAZKRS010000128.1:0-4528 GCA_964555265.1 uncultured bacterium
GGGCGGGAAAAACAACCCGGTCACCCGGACTGACGCAGGCGGAAATAAGGTAATTAATTATTTCATCGCTGCCGTTGCCAACGATTAACCGGTCTTTTGTCACGCCCAGATAACCGGCCAGCAATTTTTTAAGCCGGCGGCTATCAGCCTGCGGGTAGCGATTATAGGGGGTCTTGCGAAGACGTTCAAAAGTTTCTTCTTTTATTTTTTTCGGAAGATCGTAAGGGCTTTCATTGCTATCCATAACAACGTCGGCAGGCGGAAAATCGGCTTCGTAACCACTGCGACCGGCGATGGAAGGACGCAGCAAACGTTGCAGAGAAATCAGTTTTCACTTCCCCGGACGGCGGAACTTTCTTCGTGAGCCGGCAGATATTCCATACGGGCAATGGTTTCCGTCTGGTCACGGACATTTTCAAAACCATCCCGGGAAAGAGAAATCAGAGACTGGTGGCGGAGGAAGGTTTTAACCGAAAGAGGGCTGAAAAAGCGAGCGCTTCCGCCGGTGGGGAGAGTATGGCTGGGTCCGGCTATGTAATCCCCCACCGGCTCGGGCGACCAGGGACCACAAAAAATAGCCCCGGCGTTAACACAACGGCGACTGAGCTTGATGGCATTCTCAGTCATCAATTCCAGGTGTTCGGGAGCAAGTTCGTTCACCAGCTCAACAGCTTCATCCAGCCCGGCGGTTAAAATTAGGGCTGACTCGGTAAGAGCGCGGTCAATTACTTTTTCACGGGGATGGGAAACCAGTTTATCTTCAATTGATTTTTCAACTTCCAGGCGTATATTTTTATCGGGAGTAAACAGGTAAACCCGGGAACGGGGGTCATGTTCGGCCTGGGAAAGCAGATCGCAGGCCACAAATTCGGGATCGGCGGTAGAATCCGCAACCACAGCCAGTTCGGAGGGACCGGCCAGCATATCGATATCAACCTCCCCGAAAACTTCTTTTTTAGCCAGGGTCACGTATATATTCCCCGGTCCGGCGACAACATCTGCCTTCGGGACCGAGCCGGCGCCGTAAGCCATCGCACCAACCGCCTGGACGCCGCCGGCACCGTAAACTTCAACATCATCCAGTAAATAAGCCGCCGCCAGAATTGAGGGATGGGGCCGGCCATCATCGCCCGGGGGGGAGCAGATAACAATATTCTCCACGCCGGCCACTTCAGCAACGTAAGCACTCATCAGAACCGACGAAGGCATGGGAACCCGGCCGCCGGGGATATAACAGCCGGCCGTCTGGACCGGACGGACAATATTACCGAGCAACCCACCTTTACCATCCGTGATAGCTGTAGAAGTTTCAATCAGTTTTTCCTGGTAGCGTTTAATCCGTCGACAGGCGTGGCGCAGAGCTTCCTGATTATTTGCCGGCAGTTCTTCCCAGGCCTCTTTAAGTTCGGATTCGGCCGCCGGCCGGGCCCGGGGGGGGACATCGTCAAAACGGCGCGAATATTTCACAACCGCCTCCCAGCCGTGCGCTTTAATATCTTCAAGAATCCGGCGAACACGCCGGCGGGTTTCCTCGTCCGCTCCACCAAGCGGGCTGCGGGTGGTAAAATTAACCTCGTCTTCGGCAGTATTGAGCTTCCGCATCTAAATCACCTTTTTTAACCGGTCTATAAATTTTCTTATTTTCTGTCTGTGCAACTTCATCGCCGGACGGTTAACAATCAACCGGGCGCTGGAACGAAGAATAATCTCTTCCTCGACAAGATTATTACGTTCAAGAGTCCGGCCCGAGGAGACTATATCCACAATTCGCCCGGCCAGCCCAACCCGGGGGGCCAGTTCTACGGAACCGTGCAGTTTTATAATCTCCACGTTTTCTCCCTGGCGGGTAAAATGTTTTTCAGCCAGGTTTGTGAATTCGGTTGCAATCCGGGGATGCCGGTCACCGGGTGAAAAATCACGGGGACGGGCGACCGAGAGCCGGCATTTACTGAACCCGAGGTCAAGCGGTTCATAAACGTTAGCCTCCCGCTCCTCGATTATATCTTTGCCGGCCACTCCAAGTTCGGCGGCTCCGTATTCCACATATGTTGTCACATCGTAGGGCTTAACCAGGACAAACTTAAATTTTTCTTCCTTATCATAAAAAATAAGTTTGCGACTGTCCGGGTCAAAATCCGGCAGTTCGATATCAATTTTATTCAGGCAGCGCAAAGTCTCAGCAAACATTCTTCCCTTGGGAACCGCAAAAGTCAGCATTTTAATCACACCTGAAATTAATCACAAAGTTCCATTTAGATTTCACACAGGCCAGGACTTTAAAAGCACGGCTACCGGCCAGCAGGCCCCGATCTTTTTCAACAGTCCCGAACAACTGTGTAATTTTATAAAATAAAGGGTATATTATAAGTGATAATTGCCAAAAAAGATACCAACCCGGGGGGTCAAGCAATCAATTGCCGGCGGGCATAATTAACAATTTTTTCTTCGAGTTTCAGATTGCCGAGTCTGTTTATTTCCTGGACGCAGGTGGGACTGGTAACATTAATCTCCGTGATCAAATCTTCGACCAGATCCACTCCCACGAGGTGAAGGCCCCGCTGCAGAAGTTCAGGTTTTAACTGCCGGCATATTTCTTTCTCTTTTTCCGACAGATAAACATCCTCGGCCGTCCCGCCGGAATGAAGGTTGGCCCGGAAATCACCGGGTTGAGGAATTCTGGTCAATCCCCCGACGGGTTCACCACCAAGAAGTATCAACCGTCGATCACCGGTTTTTAAAACTTCTGGTAAAAATTTCTGAAGTATGAAACTTTGCCGGCCGGCGGAGGAAAGTTGATTATAAATCTTTTCAAAAGAACCGCCGCCGGCGCTAACGCGAAAAACTTCTTCACCACCGTAACCGGATAAAGATTTAGCCACCACCTCCCCTCCACATTCGTCTATGAATCGGCGGGCGGATGATTTGCTTGCCCCCACCCAGGTCGGAGGAATCAAATCCGGAAATTCGAAAATAAAAAGTTTTTCATTGGAATCACGAATACCCCGGGGATTGTTTATCACCGGGGGGCAAGCCTGTTCGAGTAAATAAGTTGCATAGAGATACTGGCTGTCGAACGGCGGGTCCTCACGCATCCAGATAAGATCAAACCGGTCAAGACGGCTGCGAGCCTCGTCCAGTTTCTTAAAATGTTTGAATTCTCCAGACCGGTGAGTACTGATTTTTTTTACCCGGGCTTCCAGTTTGCCGTCAGTAAAAACCAGATCTTCAGAACCACAGGACCAGGTTTCGGCGCCCGCAGCTTCGACCTCCCTCATAATCACATAGGTTGTGTCATGGTGGGGATCAAATTTTTCGACCGGATCAACTATGAACAGATGTTTTTCAGGCAAGGAAAAAAATCACAAAAGATAGTTTTCAGCCATGTCGTAATACTCGGTGGCCGCTTCTTTCAATTCATCCGCCGTGCTGGTGGGGAAAGAATAAACTTCCACCCGAACACCGTTGCCTTTGAGCATTTCCACCAGGTCGACAAAATCACCGTCGCCGCTAACCAGGCAAACAACATCTACCCTCTCGCCGACGGCAATGGCGTCAATAGCAATACCCATGTCCCAATCTCCTTTGGCGCTACCATCGGGACGGGTCCGAAGCTGCTTGTTTTTGACCTCGTAACCAAGAGAATACAAAAAATCCTCAAACTTGGACTGATCGATATCCTCGGTCTGAACAAGGTAGGCAATCGCGCGGATAAGCCGGCGACCCCGGACCGTTTCACTCATCAACTTATCAAAATTAACTTTCCCGTTGTACTGGTATTTCGCAGAATAATACATGTTCTGAACATCCACAAAAACTGCTACCCTCTGGTGTTTATTAACAGTCATTTTAAAAAATACTCCTTTATTATATTTATTGTTTAATGCAACAAACGCAGCTTTAAAATAGAAATAATAAATTTTAGATTCTCAACCTGAAGCTTATCCCTCCTTTTTAAATATAAATTAATCACTTGGATCTCAGTAATTAACCATATCATACCACAATTTTCAAAAAATCCACATAAACAATTACAATCGCCCGGTAAACTGTTGGCAACTTCCCCTTATATTTTCCCGCCGGCAAGTTTTTTTAAAATAATTGAAAACCAAATTTTGTGTAAAAAATTTGGCCCGGCCGGCGGCAAGCTTTTGAGCCCCGGAAAAAACGAATGCCAGAAATCCGGGGGATGTATTTAGATTTATTCTTGATTAGTCGCCCGGCCAGCCGATGCTTTAATTTTTACTTCATAGATTCATGAGTGAGGATAATAAAAACCGGCCGGTTGCACTGAAGGGTAAAGGAAAAGAGCTTAAAAAACTATCCACAATTAAAGTAATTCTCTTTTAAACCACGGGTTTTTAGCCGCACGGCCTTTATAACCGCTTTTTCAGGCCTGAGCTTCCGACCGCCACGGCAAACGGCCCAAAAGGCCTAAACGAGAGGATGACAGATTTTCGCCGGCGGTTAAAGCGTGCTGCTTTAACCGGTTATATTTTGAACTACATTTTTATCCTTTTTGGTTTTGTTT
>CAZKRS010000129.1:0-4476 GCA_964555265.1 uncultured bacterium
TTTATCCACTGTCAGGGGCCGGTCAAAATAATAGCCCTGCATATAATTTATACCCAGTTTTTTGGCCATTTTTTCCTGCTGTGGTGTTTCAATTCCTTCCAGCGTGGTTTTCAGGTTCAGATTTTTAGCCAGGTAGACAATTGCTTCCAGGATATTAAGCTGGTTAATATCTTCAATTTCCGCAATAAAACTGCGGTCAATTTTCAAGTTATCAATCGGAAGTTTGCTTAAGTATTTCAACGAAGAATACCCGGAACCAAAATCATCAAGAGCGATTGAAGTGTGTAGATTTTTAAGTTCAGTTATTACTTCCAGGCTCTGTTCAAAGGAATCAAGCAGTGTGGTTTCGGTAATTTCAAACTCCAGGTTGTTATTTTTTAGATTATGCTTTGTAATTTCTGCTTTTAGATTAGTAACCAGCTGGGGGTCCATAAACTGGCGCGGTGAGAGGTTAAAGCTGAATACAAGCGGGAAACCGGGCTGCTTGCAGAAATTTTCTTCAATACAGCTCAGTCCCCTGTTGAGTATCCATTCGCCCAGAAATATTATCAGGCCGGATGATTCCAGCCAGGGCAGAAACTCTCCCGGCAGCAGCACCCCCCGGTCGGGGTGGCGCCAGCGAACGAGTATCTCTGCCCCTCTTAAATTGTTTTTGGCTGTAAACTGGGGTTGAAATCGCAGTTCGAAATGATCTTCGTGCAATCCACGGTAGAAATCATGGCGGAGATTTATCCCGGAAGTGCCGGATAATTTTTCATGGTTGTAAAATTCCAGTGAGGGACCTTTCATCTGGCTGGCCCGTTTCAGTGCCTGTTCGGCCTTCTGAAGCAGTGGCTTCGGAGAGTCTAAATCTTTTTCGTTGAAGATCACCCACTGCTTGATTTGTAAGTGAACCGTTTGATTGCGGATATTATATGGTTCGTTTAATTTCTCCTGCATTTGACTTATTAACTCTCGAGTTTTCTCTTTCGGCAGCGCGGCGGCCAGTTCCCGGTTTGACCAGCAGGCCACCGGGTATTCAGCGGGAATTATTTTTTTTAAACGCCTGTATATCTCGTAAGTAAGCAGCCTGTCGGGGAATTCTTCGCTGTCCCCGTGGGTACTTTTTTCGAAAGATATTATTGTAATCCCCCCCGTCTGCTTGCCTTTATTCTTTAAAATTTGCCATTGCTCCCTGAAACTTTTCCGGGGTGGAAGATCTAACTTTTTACTGTCGGGCAATTTTTGTATTTCAAGCAGCATCAGTGGTGCCAGAGGTCGGGAAAGTACAGTTTTATTTACAGGAATTTCTTTCCGGTTGTTGATTTTTATAAACGCTTGGCCTTCCCTGTTTATCAATTTTGCCTTCTGACTACCAGTAATATTTTTTCCATGTTTGTGATCGTTAACTATTTTCTTTTCTTGCGGGTTGTAAAGCATACAGCCCAGGCATATATTTTCCAGTAACGCTCTGGCAATCTGGGTGGCCATTTCCTGGGCGAGTAATTGTTTGTCTTTTCTTACGGGGTATGGTTTTGCCGGGAATTTAATCTTCCAGCGGGTTCCTTCCTTCCCGGAATAAATAATTTCTCCTTCTAATTTGTTTTTTACTGTATTTTTAACCAGTTCCAGACCGAAGCCTTCTTTTTGGTTGTCCGCCGGTTTTAGCCCGGGCCCGTTATCGTAAATTGTCAGGATGTAATTATTTTCTTTTTTAACAAAACTGATCTCCAGCCGGTCACCCCGTCCTGGTTTTATTGCATGCTTAAGAGCATTTATAACCAGTTCAGTAATAATTGAGCCGCAGGTAATCATCAGGTCTGGATTTAAAATTATTTCCGGGTCAACTTTTAGGGTTGTTTCCAGGTCTTTCGGTTTGTAGCTTATATCACCGACCAGGTTGTTTATTAATTCCTCCACGTAAGTTTTAAACGGAATTTCTGTCAGTTCGGCTGAGTCATAAAGAAGATTGTGGAGAACGGAAATGGCGTGAATTCTTTTTTTGGTATTCATAAGGGCCCGGTAGCCTTCCTGCGAGCTGAGGTTTCGGGCCTGCAGGGAGAGAAAACCTATTATTGTCTGGAGGTTGTTTCTGACCCGGTGATGAACTTCCCGGAGAAGTAATTTTTTTTCTTTCAACATCTTCTCCAGCTTCAGTTTAGCCGCTTTTTGCTGGCTGATGTCGATGAATGTGCCGGCCATTCGCACCGGTTTTCCGTCTTTATATTCACACTTACTTCTCTCTTCAATCCAGATGTAGGAGTTGATCTTCTTATTTTTTATCCTGTATTCAAATTGAGCCGGGTCACCGGTTTTAATTGCTGCATCTATTTTCTCTTTAACAATATTTTTATCTTCGGGATGAACCAGCTCAAAAAAATCAACTGAAGTTTTAATGTCAGTCCCCAGTAACTCTTGCGTCTTTTGGTTGCAGAAAATGGAATCATCTTCCAGGTCCCAGTCCCAAAAACCAATCTGTCCCGACTCCTGGGCTCTGGTCAGAAAATCTCGCTGAGAGATCAGTGTATCGATCATCTGTTTTCTCTCGGTGATATCTTTGACTATACCAACAATGCGTACGACTTTTCCAGCGTCGTCTTTTACCGGATAAGCCCGGTCATGAACCCAGCAAACTGTCCCATCGGATTTAATAATCCTGTATTCAATGTCATAATTACCTTTGGCCTGTTTTTCAAGCTCCCGCTCGACCATTTCTCTGTCTTCTTCGTGTACGGTCTCCAGAAACGAGGCGGGATCCTCATACAGGCTTTCAACGGGGCGGTCCCAGATTTCTTCGTAGGCGGGACTCACGTAGATCATATTATCTTTTTCAACGTTGCTGATCCAGATAATTTCATCGATGTTTTGTGTTATTTGTTCAAGTTTTTTTTCTTTTCGTTTTAGTTCTTTCACAATTTCCTGCTGTTTGAGGTATTGACTCAGTTGAAATGAGATAGCCCGGATTAATTCCTTTTCCTCGGGGAGAATATAACTTTTCTCCTTTTTATTTTTCTTTTGCGGTCCTATAGCCACCGTAATGGTACCAATATTTTTACCGTCAACATTAATATTTTCAGAAAAATTATATTCAGTCTTTTTGACACTTCCGGCTCGAGAGGAAGTGTCGTTTATAGAAATATTTACCTCTGTTCTTTCCGGGAAGGAAAAACCTTTTCGAATTGTTTCGGTCAGCTTTCCCAGTGTATTTTTCAGGGGTATTTCTGGCCCTGTTTGCATTATTTTGTTCAGGGAGTAAATAGTGTGCAGTTCTTTTACCCTTTCCCGGAGGGCACTGAACTGGCGCTGAAGGTTTGTTTCATTTTCTTTTTCATGAGTTATATCCCTTAGAAAACCGTTGAAAACAGTGGTTTCATCGCTTGTAATTTTCTCCGGCTGGCCCAGGTCCCGCAGCCATATAATTTGATCGGCTGCTGTTTTTATCCGGTATTCAATTTCGTATTCATTTCCCTCTTTTTCTGCCTGTTTTAGGGTTTTGTGAACTCTCTTTTTATCGGCCCGGAAAATTATTTCATCAAGTCCGGGTGTGTCAGTCAGGATCTCTTCCCGGGTATAGCCGCATATTTCTCCTATTTTTAAGCTTATAAAAGTAAAATCCCGCTGGTTTTTAAACCGGCACTGGTAGGCTATTCCCGGCATCTTTTCTAATAAAGAAAAAAGTTTATCATCCATTATTTTCACCCCCGAATTAACTTTGTTTTCAAAATTGATATAGTTTTAACTGTTATATATTCCATAGTTTTCCTACAATAAAGTTTACTACAATTTAGCTCCTGAAGACATATATTTTTTCTTATCGTTATTGTCGAGCAGTTTTAACGTGGTTTAGAATCACCAAAAACCCGCAACCCGCAACTCGCAACTCGTAACTCGTAACTCGTAACTCGCAACTCGTAATACGCAACACACAACTTTTCCACAAGGTAGGTCCAGTTATGCGAAACATAATTCCCGAAGAGCAAGAACCAGCAGATATGTCCAGGTTGTTTTACAGCCTGATAGCGCCCCGGCCGGTGGTTCTGGTTACCACCCTCAGCCAACAGGAGACCCTGAACTGTGCGCCCTTCAGTTTTTTCCAGGTGGTTTGTGCCAACCCGCCCCTGGTCAGTTTATCGATCACCCGCCCGCAAGATGATAAGAAGGGACGTAAGGATACGCTGCGCAATGCTCTACTTCAGGGCCAGTTTGTTGTCCACATGGTTCGTGAGGAGAATCTTGAGCAGGTGAAAAAAGCGGGCGAAGAATATCCGCCCGAAACCAGCGAAGTCCGGCAGATGGGGCTGCAGTCGGTCACCAGCAACCAGGTGCGAGTTCCGGGGATTAAAGACTTGCCGGTGCGGATGGAATGTAAACTGCGCGACCAGCTTGCCCTGGCCGCCGGTGAAGCCACCGTCCTATTTGGCGAGGTTGTTGAGCTGCACCTGTCCGAAGAGATCACCGGGGAGGATTTAACCGAGATTAACCTCGACAAACTGAACC
>CAZKRS010000130.1:0-4473 GCA_964555265.1 uncultured bacterium
TAAATCCAGCCAGATATATCTTGAATACCCAGTTTGAAGGAACTATAATCGAGTTACAGTGAATTTATTGAAAAGTAATTTCTTATATGGTTATGGTTGAATTTGACATGAATCGTGTAAAACACCTTAAATTCAGGGGGGATAGGACCAATGTATTTTTCTGACGTTAGCAAGTATTTTTTGACAGCCACTTTAATATTACTGCTGTTTAGTTGTGGGGCTAATAATAAAGAACCGGAAGCGGGAGAAGAAATTTTATTAACAGAAGAAGGTTATGAAAAGTTAGAAGAAGCGATAGCTGATTTTAATGAGGCAAAGGAATCAGGGAATGATGAGGCTGAAATATACCCGGAAGCGGGAGAAAAACTATTATATGAAGGCATACAGGAGATGGAAGCTGGAGAGTATGAAAAAGCTATAGCTGATTTTAATAAAGCAATTGAACTAGGGTATGATGAGGTTGAAGTATACTCTAGCCGAGGAACAGTCAAATTATTTCAAGGGAAAAATGAAGAAGCTATAGAGGATTTCAATAAGGCAATAGAGATCGATCCAGAGTATGCTGGTGCGTATTTGAATCGTGGGGTAGTGAAAGCAAGATTAGGGAATCATGAAGCAGCTATTTCTGATTTAAAGGAAGCCCTTAAAAGAACTCCTGCCCAATCGCCTCAAAAAAGGAGAATTAAGAATGAAATACAGAGAATAGAGGAAACAAAACAGTAACATGTGAGAACATAATCCGGAGAGTTAATTTTATTCGTCCAGGGATAAAATCAACACAAAAATTTATTATCTATCCAAAAAATATCGCACGATGCTCTTTGGCAGAGCCGAAGAACCGTTGCGGCCAGGATTATCAATATATAAACTGCCTTTGTGTGCCAGTTTTCTTATTCTTTCTTTCCGATAATGTCCGGGGGGAGACGACATGATTTTCAAGCAGGCAGGGGGAATTTCTGAAGAAATAGCTGTAAATGCCTGAAGAAATTTCTATTTACTTATGGATAATTGCATGTAGTCTAATTACTACCTAATTATCGAAAATTTTTATCTCTTATGTAGTTAAGCTGGATGTGAATTTTTTAAAGAAGGAGGAAGAAACTGTATATGACCTGGTTTTCAGCTATTTTGTTATTTTTGGGAGTCGTGTTTATTTTTCTGTATCTAATTAGATTTGATATGCCGGGGAAAAGCTGGGAATCTTACGCCCGGCAAAGAAATTTTTCTTATCAGTATAAATATGGCGGTATGTTAACCAATTCGCCCTGGATAAAAGGAGAATCTGGTGGTTTTAAATTCAAACTTGATATAAAGAAAAGAATGAAATCTCAATATCATCTCAGTTATTTCACACGTTTTGTTTTCAATGTGCACTTTAGAACTGATTTTTCAATGGTCGTTATTGATGATGATATTTTCACAAAAACAGCCCGTCGGGTTGGCCTGGTTGAAGATGTCAAGACTGGAAACAGTAATTTTGACTCAAGATTTCGTGTAAAAACATCCATTCCGGAGAAATGTCGCGAGATTTTGAGTGATGATATTCAATTTGAATTACTGGGGGCTGATGATTTAGAATTAAGTTGTGAAGAAGACAGACTTTCCCTTTTAACCCCCGGGGTTATTCAAGATCCGGTGACTCTGGATAATTTTTTACGAATAGGAGGAAAATTTTGCGGATGCCTACAAACCATAGCTGCCCCTCCATCTTCAGCACCACCACCACCGCCAACGTAGCCGCCCATAGCGCAAAATCCCAAAAATAGCTCCCAAAACCCACCCCAAACCCGCACAATTGTACGATTGTACAATTGTACAAACGTGCAAATCGAATATGTAATAAATACAGGATATTTCCTTCGGATTAATTATATGTCCTCTCTTATTAAAGGCTTAAATTTCGGCGGAGATTGCCAAAGGCCCAAATAAATATCAGAGGGAGTAAAAATCCAGGGCGCCGGTGTTTAAATCAAGTAGGGCGCAGGATTTTTGAGGGGATTTTGCCGCCCCCGGGTTTATCATCCGCACACCGTCGATGTGTTCATCGCGGCGTTCGTGGGTGTGACCGTGAATGATGCAGTCAAGGTCATCTCTTCGGAGCTGGCGCAGTGCGGAATCGAGGTGGCCGTGGGTTATACCCAGCCGGCTGTCATTGATCTTTATTTGCCCGGCCATTTTGTTAACGGTCAGGTTATAGATATTGGTCAGGTGCTGGAAGGCTTTTGCCGCCGGATCCATGTTTCCGACCGCAAGCTGGACCGGCCAGCCGGGTTCAAGCAAACTCTCGAGGTGAGCCGGACGGGTTACGTCCCCGGTATGGACGATTGATTCTGCCGACTGCCGCTGAAATAGTTTTGCGGCCCGGGAAATCGCTTCCGTCTGACCGTGTGTATCCGAAATTAGTCCTATTTTCATCAAATTCACCCGCTGGAATTGTTAGTATTCTTTTCTTCCGGGTCATTATAAAAGAATATCCTACCAGAGCACAACGTCGACGGGACCAGTTTTATTTTGGCACGGTCCGAAAAATTGTTTAAAAAAATTCCTGTCCTCATTCTCTCCAGCACTCAAGCGGGCATCGTCCGGTGTGATTGGGATACTTTCTCCGGGGGAAGGATTTTTTTAGAGGGGACTGATAGTTAAAGAAAATATTTCAAGTGTAAAAATCCGCCGTTAGTTTTAGGGGGGGCACTTAACAGAGCCCGGCGAGCCGGTGAAAGCTCGCTTAACAAAGAAAGATTTCCTAAAATATTAACAGAGAACATTATTTTAGTGATAAAATCTTTTCCCGACCTCCAGGAAAGAAAATGATAGTTTATGCTTAAAATTTTAAATCAAGATATTAATTCCACACACCGGGCGATGCTGCCCGAAGAGATCGAGAAGGTTTCTCCCTCCTGGGGGAAAGATATTGATAAATTTAGCCCCTGGAAATCCAGCGATGATAATAGCTATCTAATCGCCGGCAAACAGCCAGAATCCAACATCACAGTGGCCGGGGAGTGTTCTTCGACTTTTGATCTTGCGGAAGTTCTTATCGAGGAATCCAGGCTGGGCGAGTGGGATTCGCTGATTGCCGTCTCGCAGCGGGAAGGCCGCGGGCGGCGGCAAAGAAACTGGCTCTCCCCGCCCGGCAATCTCTACGTTTCTGTTGTCCTGCCGGAAATACCTTCTGAATGGCAGACCCTGGCCTCTCTTTTAACCGGATTTTGCCTGAGTTCGGCCTTGAACGAACTGGGCTGTTCTACTGCCGTAAAATGGCCGAACGATATACTTCAAAACGGAAAAAAAGTTGCCGGAATTCTCATAGAACAAAAAAACAGGCAGACTGTTGCCGGGGTTGGAATTAATCTGGTTACCCGGCCGGAAAATGAATTGTTGGAAGATGATGGTGCTTTTCCCCCGGGGCGGCTCTGGGAGTCGCCCGGCAGTAGCGCGATAGGACCTATTTCTGCGTGGGAGTTTCTTGTTATAAGATTCAAAAAATTGTATTATTCTTTTGTGACTGAAGGGGGGATTGAAAAGTTCATAAATACTGTACAGCCCCGGCTTGCTTTTATAAACGAAGAAGTTTTGGTTTTAGAGCCGGGGAAAGAGACCCCTTCCAGGGCTGTTTTTGCCGGTATAAACAGCAGCGGTTTTGCCCGTTTTGTGATAAATGGGCGGGAACAAATTTTAAGGGAGGCAAAAATTTTACCGGACTAACCGGGGGGTTTATAGGCAAAAAAACGGGGACCCCCGGACCCGGTAAAGTAAATTCTTGTTATGACGCCCCTTCGGGGCTTTTTGAAATCCTTATTAAAATGTCGGACGAAAATGGGCAACCTGAAAATGAAAACGTGACTGAGCACTTATTTTTATTTCATGAAAAATTTCAAAGTCCAAAGTAAAGGAAGGTTATAATGACTGATAATAAATTTGAGAATATTTTGAAAGAAATTGAAGGTAAAAAAATATTGGTGGCCAACCGCGGTATAACCGCAAGACGGATTATCCGTTCTATCAGGGACCAGTTTAAAGCTGATCCGGTTCTGACGGTTACCGACGAAGATACAACGGCTCCTTTCACCACCGGAGCAAAAGAATTGATGCTGCTGGGTGAAAATCCGCAGGCTTACCTCGATATAGATCGTATTATTAAGAAGGCTAAATCGGAGGGGATAAGCGCCATTCATCCCGGGTGGGGATTTGCCGCTGAAAACCACGATTTTCCCGGCAAATGCCGGGAAGCGGGGATGATATTTATTGGTCCTCCGGCCGACGCCATGCAGAAATTGGGGAACAAAGTAAGCGCCCGGGAGATTGCCAAGAAAATAGGTGTGCCTATTGTTCCCGGCACCGAGGGTTCTATCAGTATTGAGGAGGCCCGCGATGAAGTTGAAAAACTGGGCCTGCCCGTGATGCTGAAAGCAGAGGGCGGAGGGGGAGGCCGGGGGATGTATGAAGTATATGACGAGGAACAACTTGAAGACG
>CAZKRS010000131.1:0-4472 GCA_964555265.1 uncultured bacterium
CCCAGCATCTGCTCTCCAGCGGGGACACGGAAAGATTGCCCGGTTGGAATTACCCGGCTCTGATCGCTTATACCCTGCATCTCTCCGACGGGCATCAGCTGCATATATTCGTCGGTAAATCCCACGACCTCGGCTTCAAGTTTCTCTCCGTCCGGCTGTTCAATATAACACAGATCACCCACGGAAGCCCGGGGACCGATTGAATGAACAATAACTCCGCTGGCTTCACTTACTCGTCCCAAAAAACGGAAGGGCGGATTCTGCTCCCATTTTTCTTCCGCTTTTGTAAGTATGTTTTCGGTTTCGGTATTATTGGTCGACATTGCTGGCAAGTAGCTGGTCGGAAAGGTGTTCAAGCTGGCCGCTTATGGTGGCATCCAGGTCGCCAAAATCGGTCCTGATCAAACAACCCCCCGGTTCAAGCCGGGTGTCTTCAACAAGCGTAATCTCTGTCAGGCTGGGATGGTCTTTTTTTTCAGCTTCCACAACTTCATGGGCCAGTTTATAATCTTCCGGATGCAAAACCAGCGAAATCTCTTTAACCTCGCTTATTTCATCAAGGGCTGCCCTGATAACCCGCTCGGCGACTTCCTCGTCAATTTTGACAGTTTTGCGAACAATAAATTCAGCCATCCGGGTAGCCAGACGGATAAGTTCGTTGCGATGGTCAAGAAGATATGATTTACGTTCCCGGCGAGCTTCTGAAAGTATCTCCTCACCACGGGCAATCATTTCGGCCGTATCTTCCCGGGCCTGTTTCTGACCGTCCTCGTATCCTTCTTCATATCCCTGCTGGCGGGCCTCTTCAACCTCTTCTTCCCGGGCTTCAATAATTTCCCGTGCTTCTTTTTCTGCTTCCTGTTTGATATTTTCTGCTTCTTCTCGAGCCGCTTCTTTAATTTCCTCGGCCTGTCTTTCGGCTTGCCCGGTTTTTTCCTCAATCTTTTGGTTCAACCGCTGAATTTCACTGCGGGCTTCATCAATTTTATCCTTCAGACTTTTTAATACCTTGCCGGCAAACTTTTCTTCACTGCCCAGGTTGGTCACCGTCAACCTGGTTTTTTCATCTTTAACCTCGCCGGATTTATAAATTTTATCAGGCAATGATTTCTTCGTCGCCTCCCCGGGCCACGACGATCTCGCCTTCTTCCTCAAGACGGCGAATAACATTCACAATTTCCTGCTGGGCTTCCTCAACGTCCCGAACTCGAACCGGTCCCATGTATTCAAGTTCCTCCTGGATCATACTGGCGGCCCGCTTACTCATGTTGTCATAAATTTTATCCTGGACATCGGCGTCGACAGCCTTAAGGGCCAGAGCCAGCTCATCCTGGTCGACCTCACGCAGGACCCGCTGGACAGAAGAGTTGTCTAACTGCGTTATATCTTCAAAAACAAAAAGCTGGCGCCTGATTTCCTCCGCCAGTTCCGGGTCCTGTTCCTCCAGGGTTTCCAGGATACTTTTCTCGGTGGACCGGTCGGCGTTGTTTAACATCTCAACAATTGCATCAATCCCACCCGTTGAGGCGTATTCTTCGTTAACCAGGGAGGAAAGTTTGCGTTCAAGAACTCTCTCAACCTCCCGGATCATCTCCGGCGAAGTACGATCCATAAGGGCAATTCGTTTGGAAACATCGGCCTGAATCTCCGGGGGCAACTGCTGAACAATATTGGAAGCAACTTCACTGTCCAGGTAGGCAAGAACCAGGGCGATAGTCTGGGGGTGTTCTCCCTGGATAAAATTCATAATGTGGGAGGGGTCGGCGTGCCGGATAAACTCAAACGGACGGACCTCGTGAGCCGAGGTTAGCCTGTCCACCATCTCCCGGGCTTTATCCTCGCCCAGCGCTTTTTCCAGTATTGACTGGGCGGCGTCCATCCCCCCCTGGCTGATGTATTCCTGGGCCTGGAGCATATCCTGGAACTCGTCAAGAACCGCCTGGCGAAGCTCAGGTTCCACGGTATCCAGTCGGGCAATTTCAAGACTGATTTTTTCAACTTCCTGGTCACTCAGGTGCTTAAAAACTTCAGCAGCAACATCCGAACCAAGGGTAACCAGCAAAATTGCCGTCTTGCGAATTCCACTTAAGTTTTCAGTGCTTTCGGCCATACCCAAACCTCCGGCGGGTAATTAGTCCTCTCTATACAAATATAACATATATCTTTAACCAATTACATCCATTAACTTAAAACATCTTTAACATCTTAAAATTCCAACGTGGGATTTTTTAAAAACTAAAAACCCGAAGCTATATTTCTTCAACAAACCAGCTCCGCAGGACCTGGGCTGCTGTTTCAGAGTTTTCCTGGACGGACTGGCGTAATTTTTTTACTTCCTGCTCTTCTTCAGCTTCCTCAATTGAAACCTCCGCCATCAAATCACGGGCGGGCTCGGGTTCTTCCTCAATTTCTTTTTTAAATTCCGCTTCCCGGGCCGCCTCCCGTTTCTTCTGCCAGAGCAGCAGAGCACCGGCGATTAAAAATGTAATCCCCAGGGCTATAACACTGAAATATATAACCCGGCGTCGAAACTCGGCCTCCCGGGCTTCTTCCTCCCGGCGCCGCAGCTCGTCGGCACGATCAAACCTTAAATTCTGCACTGCAACCTGGTCATCTCGCTCCTCGCTGTAACCTACCGCCGCCCGGGCCAGTTGCTCAATAGTTTCCATTTCTTCTTCCGTCGTATCTTCATAACGAAAGACAATTCGACCTTCCTCATCATATTCACGTCTTATTTTATCATCAACCGTTACCAGGGCCGAAACCCGGGTAACCGCCGGATCCTCAACAATATTTGTTACATTTTTGTCGGCGTAATATTCAACAGTGGAGCGGGTCTCGTCATATTCAGTCATTCCTTCTTCGGCCATTTCCGTCCCGGGGATGTTACTTTCCACCCCGGCCTCCCCGCCGGGCTGAACATCACGACCGACAAGACTGCGTTCCTGCTGATCCTCTTTCTGGATCAACTGTTCAAAAGCACCTTCGGGCTGGCGGTATTCTTCCATCCTCCGTTCAACCCGGTCAAAATCCATATCCACCGTAACAGCAACGGCCAGACGCTCCCGGGTCAATACCCGGCCAAGTGAGTTTTGAAGTTTTCTTTCAAGTTTTCGCTCGATCTCCCGTTTTACCTGCAACTGCTGCATCTGCCGGTCACCGACAGTCTCATCACGAAGATCCTCGGAAAGAATTTCCCCGTGCTGGTTCATCACGACGACATTTTCCGCTTCCAGGCCCACCACGCCGTAGGAAACCAGGTTTACAACTCCCCTGATTTTATCAGTGCTCACTTCGGCAAAAGGTTTTAAATGAAGTTTAACCGAAGCGGTAATTTCTTCCCGGTCTTCCTCAAACAAAGCTTCCTGCTGGGGCATCGCAATGTGAATTTCCGCTCGTTCATAAGCCGGATTACTCTGCAAGGCCCGCACCAGTTCTCCTTCAAGTGCTCGTTTGTAGCGAACCTGCCGCTCGTAATTGGTTATCCCGATTCCGCCTTCTTCAAAAATCTCAAATCCGACGGTAGTAGTGGGTCTGATTCCTTCCTCGGCAAGCTGGAGCCGCAGACGGTCCACCCGGCCAATAGGAACCTTGATTATATTCTGTTCCACAACATAATCTTCGCCCCGTTCATCAAGAGCGGAAGCAATCTGAGCCGCTTCCTCGGGCGCGATTTCCCGGTTGAATAAAACCACGTACTGGGGTTGAAGCGACCAGTACAGCAAACCCCCGATCACCGAAACTGTAACAATCGCAATAATTCCCGCCATAACCTGTTGTTGCTGGGAAAGATCCAGCCAGAACGACTGGAATCGCTCGAGAAGCCGCCGGATATATTCAGGCATCTTATGTTCTCCCCTCCCGGTAAACTTATCTTACCGGTATGATTAATTTTTCATCCCATTCACAATCATTAATTCTGTTCACATATCAGCAACCGGCTTATTAACCGCTTATTACTGCATCCGGTTGAGGGTATCGAACCCCTGCATTAATTTTTCCCTTATTAAACCGGTGATTCTCATTGCCATGTTGGCTTTTTGCTGAGCTATAGTAACGTCATGAACATTTTCTATCTCCCCGGCGGCAAAAAGACGCATTTTCTCCTGGGCGTCCCGCTGGGTAGATTCAACATGATTCAATTTTTCACTCAGGGTATCGGCAAAAGAATCAGCTAAATTTTCGGTAATAGATGGTCCTTTGCTTTCTTCTCCATGGGAGGTAGACAACTCGCCGGGCGGCGGAGTCAGGCTAGAAAATCCAGTGTTTATGCTCAAGATTCCTCACTCCCATTCCATTCACTGACACAATTTACGATTCCAATTACCAATTTAACATCATTGAAGAACAATGTCCAGTCTTTTTTTTAGGAACAGGAAAAATTATAGTTTACCGGGCAATCTGTAGAGCCTCATTAAACATTTTTTTAGCCGAATCAATGGAACTTACATTTGCTTCATAAGCACGGGTGG
>CAZKRS010000132.1:0-4353 GCA_964555265.1 uncultured bacterium
AAACTTTACCCGGGGATAATATGCGACATCTGCGTCGCAGTAGCCTGTTTATATATGAAGTGGCAAATATTGCCCCCGACCATCGTAAACCTTTTGTAGGGGAATCGGCTTTCGCCCATAAAGGTGGTATTCACGTGAGCGCTGTCCGGAGAAATCCCCGAACTTACGAACATGTCAATCCCGAACTGGTCGGAAATAGCCGCCGTATCCTGGTAAGCGAACTTTCCGGCAAGAGCAACGTCATGCAGAAGGCGGAAGAACTTGACCTGGATCTGGAAGATGAGGAAGAAATCAAAAAAGTTGTAAAGGAAATTAAAAAACTTGAGAACAAAGGTTACCAGTATGAAGCTGCCGAAGGTTCGTTTGAGATCCTTGTAAACCGGGTCCTCGGTCAGCACCGGGTCTATTTCAGCCTGGAAGGATTCAGAATTATTACCGAGCAGGAGTCCGGTTCCCGGCCTCGCTGTGAGGCTACTATCAAAGTGAAAGTAGGGGATCGTATTGAACATACGGCCGCCGACGGCGTGGGACCTGTAAACGCCCTGGACCACGCCCTGCGTAAAGCCTTGAACGAGTTTTATCCCGAGTTGAGTGAGGTCAGACTGACTGATTTCAGGGTCCGGGTCCTTGATGAACGGGCGGGAACCGCCGCAAAGGTCCGGGTTCTAGTTCAGATGGCTGACGATGAGGAGTCCTGGGGAACAGTTGGTGTTTCCGAAAATATTATTGAAGCTAGCTGGGAAGCTCTGACCGATGGGATAGATTACAAACTACTGAAAACCAGGGATTGAATTGATTTATTTTATTCCAATTACGTCTTAGAAGGAGATATTAAGGTTAAATTTTGTGCTGTGTTTAACCCAATCTCTTAATCTCTTAATTTCTTAATCTCTATAAACCAGGAGAGATCTGAAGTGGATGAATTAGGTGAATATAAACCCGAGAAATTTGAAACTGATTTCTACGAACTATGGAAGGATGAAAACTGTTTCGAAGCCGACAGCCAGGCGGATAAAGAAAAATTTTCAATGGTTATTCCACCGCCAAATGTAACCGGAACGCTCCACATGGGCCATGCCCTTAACTCCACCCTCCAGGATGTGCTGGCCCGCTGGCGCCGGATGCAGGGGTATGAAGTTTTATGGCTTCCGGGAACCGACCACGCCGGTATAGCCACCCAGAATGTGGTTGAACAGCAGCTTGAGGCGGAAGGAAAAAACCGGCGTGATCTTGGCCGCGAAAAATTTCTTGACCGGGTCTGGGAGTGGCGGAAAGAATACGGCAATCGGATTACCGATCAACTGGAAGCTCTTGGTGTTTCCTGCGACTGGTCCCGGGAAAGATTCACCCTGGATAAAGGTCTTTCCGAGGCGGTAAGCGAAGTTTTCGTTAAACTGTATGAAGACGGGCTTATCTACCAGGGTGATTATATTATTAACTGGTGTCCCCGTTGTTCAACCGCCCTGTCCGATGTTGAGGTCGAACATGAAGAAGTGGATGGTCACTGGTATCATATAAAATATCCTCTTCTGGAGGATGATGATTATCTGCATATAGCGACCACCCGGCCCGAAACCATGCTCGGCGATACCGCCGTTGCCTATCATCCCCGGGATGAACGCTACCAGGGTCTGGAAGGTAAAAAAGTTATTCTTCCTCTCGTGGAACGAGAAATTCCGGTCGTCGCCGACCGGCGCGTGGATCCTGATTTTGGTTCGGGGCTGGTTAAGGTTACTCCCGCTCACGATGATCTGGATTTCCGAATTGGAGAGGATCATGACCTTCAACTGGTTAATCTGCTTAACGACGATGGAACCTTCAATGAAAACGCCGGCGAAAGATATGCCGGGCTTGATCGGTATGAGGTTCGCAATAAAGTTGTTAGGGATTTAGAAAAGGACGGATATCTGCTGGAAATTGAAGATTACCGGCATAAGGTCGGTCATTGTTACCGCTGTGATACGGCTATTGAACCTTATGTCTCCAAGCAGTGGTTCGTTCAGATGAAACCGCTTGCTGAACCGGCAATTGATGCCGTGCGGGCGGATGATATTCAGTTTCACCCCTCCCGCTGGGAAAACACCTATTTTGAATGGATGGAAAATATACGTGACTGGTGTATAAGCAGACAGATCTGGTGGGGGCACCGTATCCCGGTCTGGTATGGTCCGGACGGGGAAGCTATAGTTGCCCGGAACGAAGAGAATGCCCGCAGCAAAGCCCGGGATCATTATGGGGAAGAAGTGGAACTTCAACAGGACGAGGATGTCCTGGACACCTGGTTTTCTTCGGCTCTCTGGCCTTTTTCCACCATGGGCTGGCCGGAAGAAACCGAGGATCTGAAAGAGTTTTATCCCACCGACGTTCTCTCCACCGGTTTCGATATCATATATTTCTGGGTGGCCCGGATGATCATGATGGGACTGTATTGCACCGGCGAGCAGCCGTTCGACGATGTCTATATCCATGCCCTTATTCGAACCGAGGACGGCGAAAAAATGAGTAAATCCCTGGGGAATGTTATCGATCCCCTGGATATGATTGATGAGTTTGGCTGCGACGCAATGCGTTTTACTCTCTGCGCTCTGGCCGCCCAGGGTAGGGATATAAAACTCTCGAAAGATCGAATTAAAGGATTCAGAAATTTTGCCAACAAACTCTGGAACGCTGCTAAATATCTGCAGTTCACCCTTGAAGATGGTGGAGAAGATAAACTTGACGAACCACTTGATTTGGAAAAATGCGCCCCGGTGGACCGCTGGATAATGAGTCGTTTTCATTCTACCATGAAAAAAGCCAGCGGGGAACTTGAAGCGTTTAATTTCGATCGTTACGCCGATGCTCTGTACCAGTTTTTGTGGCATGAATACTGTGACTGGTATATTGAAATGTCTAAATTGCGTCTGGAGGAAGGGGGCGAGCAGGCCGTGGAAACCAGGAAAGTCCTCTACCGGGTACTTTCCGGTGTTCTGAAGGCCCTGCATCCGGCGATGCCTTTCATAACTGAAAAGATATATCAATCTTTTGATGTTGAAGAAGGACTGATAATGACCGCAAACTGGCCTGCCCCGCCAGAAAAGTGGGCCGATAAAGATCTGGAATCTGAAATGAACCGCTGCCAGGAAATTATCCGCTCTGCTCGCCACCTGAAGAAAGAATTCCAGGTCCAGACCTCCGAGGGGGTAAAATTGCATGTTTCTCTGGAAAAGTATGAAAAAGAACAGTTTCAGAAATACAGCCGCTATATCTGTGACCTGGCCGGTCTGGAAACCGTTGAAATCGACCGGGACTTAGAGCGGCCGCCGGCGTCGGCTACTGAAGTTCTGGATTTCGGAACGGTCTATCTGCCCCTTTCAGGTCTTATTGATGTCGGTCGGGAGAAAAAAAGAATAGAAGGGGATATCGCTGACCGCCGCCAGCGTCTCCGTGAGCTGGAGGAGCGCCTGGATAATTCTCAATTCATAGAAAATGCCCCCGACAAGGTAGTCAAAGAAACCCGTTCCGAACACCGCCAGGTGGAAGGCGAAATTGACCGCCTAAAAGAAACCCTCTCCACCCTATCCGAAGCCTAACCCAACTATTTTCGCATTTTCGAAATTTCGAAAATGCGAAATTTCGAAATTAATGAATTTAGAAAATTCGGGTGCGTGGTTTGGGTGGTGTTTTCTTTTTTGGATTAATGATATATGATGGGGTGAAGTTCAAATAATCTCAAGGGGGGAAATATCAATGAGTATGGTTACGGAAGCGGAACACCGGTCTGCAGGATGTCATAAGAAACTTGGGAATCCTGTTCGATATAAAATTTATCGGATAGTTGGTGAAAATAAAGAGATAACTTCAAACAAAATAGCGCAGTTAATTAAGCGGGCCCAGCCAGCAGTTACCCAGCATTTAAATATTTTGAAAGAAGATGATATGATTCAATCCCGGCGGGAAGGTCAAAAAGTTTATTATAAAATCAAGAGAGATGACATTCACAGTATGGTTGTGGAATTTGAAAAACTTTTTCAGCGATAAATTTAAAGGTGATTAAAAAATATGGCCAAAGCCGTTGTTTTAAAAAAAGGATTTTTTGTAGCCGGCCATCCCCGCAGTGGAACCTCTCTGGTCTGCCAGCTTGCTGAAAGTGGAGAAGTTAGTTTCCCCAGTGATTTTGAAGGGGATGAGTACAATAAAGAAGGTTATTATGAACTGGCGGAAGCTAAAGAACTTTCTAAAAATTTGCTTGCTGAAGCGATGACTCCGGAAAACACACGAGCTATGAATAAAATTGTTCGCCGGTTAAATGAAGTGGAGGGTTGGCCGGGGTTAAAACTTGTGCGAATTCCCGCCATATTTTTCTACAGACAT
>CAZKRS010000133.1:0-282 GCA_964555265.1 uncultured bacterium
CTTTGCTTGTTTTTTCTTTTTTCCTATATGTTCTGGCCCTACCTGGCCGGGACCGATGCCCGGGATATAATTCCGGATAATCCGGTTGGAACCGATTTAATTTCATCTTCCCGTATTTCAACTTCCGGAGCGGATAATCCCTCCCACTGGGAATCGATAAGCCGGCGGGATTTAAAAAGCCGGTTAACTTCCATGCACGATTATATTGACCCTTTTGAACAGTATTCAGAACTTGAATATGTCGAACATGAAGTAGATTCGGGAGAAAGCCTCTGGTCTATA
>CAZKRS010000133.1:292-4329 GCA_964555265.1 uncultured bacterium
TAGCCCAGCTTTACGGACGAAGTATTTACAGTATTGCTTCCGTTAATTACAGCAGGTTGTCCCGGATCGGTTACCTGCCGCGGGGATTAACCCTGCGAATACCTAACCGGGACGGGATACTGACGGATTTAAGTCCCGGCCAGACTCTCTGGGATCTTCAGAACTCTTATGATGTCTCCTATAGAAAAATTCTTGAATTCAATAAAATAGAATCTACCTCCGCCCTCCGCCAGGGGATGGAGCTTTTCATTCCCGGGGCCCGACCTCTGAATCCGTACAAATTCCGGTTTGATCACGGTGGAGAAGGGGGGAAGTTTATCTGGCCTGTTGACCCCAGGAATCGCCGGATTACTTCCGGGTTTGGTAATCGTCATCACCCTGTCCTGGAGCGGGAGATTTTTCATACCGGCATTGATATTGCCGGGAGTCATGGTAATCCCGCCTTTGCCGCCAGAGCCGGCCGAGTTCGGTTTGTGGGCCAGATTAGTGGTTATGGTAACGTGGTTACCGTTGTCCACTCCCACCAGTTGAAGACTCTCTACGCACACCTGAGCGCCCATTCGGTCCGGCCCGGTCAATACGTTGAAAAAGGGGAGAAGATCGGGGAGATTGGAAGTACGGGGCATGCCACGGGTCCCCACCTGCATTTTGAAATCAGGATTTCCGGTAAACCCGTCGATCCGCTCGATTACCTGCCTTAAAACAGCTTCACGCTTGCATATTTGTTGCTTCCTTCGCTTTTAGACTAAAGATACCCGAGGTCTTCGAGAGCTTCTTTAAGTTCTTCTTCTTCGCTGTCGGCCAGTGTTTCGGTTTCTTGTTCTTTTAACTCAAGCGGATCATCGAAACGTTCCAGGAGTTCTTTTTCCAGCATGCGGGCGGTCTTTTTATACTCCGGATTTTGCTGTTGAAGCAAATTAACCCGCTCAAAATGGTCCTCACGCCAGTTGACCAGGGAAGCCTCCCAACCACTTATCTGCTTGCGAATCCGGTCTACAAACTGTTTTTTAGCCTCTATATCCGGTGATTTGCCCAACTCCCGGCTTAATTTGCGGACAAGAGCTTCCTCCGGTGGTTCAAACGCTACCTTCAAAATTACCCGGCGGATAAATTCTTCTATCTCCAGTGAGTAATCCTCATCTGTTAACCCCGTGCCCGCCCGTGTATATTTGTACCCGTTATCTGTTAATATACAGTGCCATTTAAGATAAGCTCTCTTGGGAAATAAATCTTTTTCCAATTCTATATCATCACTATATTCACTGAATACACGACGTTTATTAGGAGAAGAATCAAGTAAATTATAACCGGAAAATGATTGGGGGTTTATATTAAGTCCGGCCAGGTTGCCAGCGGTGGGAGCAATATCAACAAGACTGGTAAGTGACAGGCTGTTAATATCCGGATAATCTCCCGGGTAGATGAAACCGGGGACCCGGATCAGGTCCTGGTTGGGTTTGAACGAGTGTTCAAATCCCAGCAAATCGGCTCCCTGCCGGATTGTTTCCCCGTGATCGGCTGTCAAAATAAATAGATTGTCATCGCCTTCATCTTCCAGGAACTCAATTATTCGGCCCAGGTGGTTCTTATCAAAATTGTTTACCCCCTCCACATACCAGCGGGCGGTGAATTTAATGGGATTTTCCAGTTTTTGTTCCTTTTTAATTCTAATATGGTAACTTGCTTTCAAAAAATTCCAGAGAAGCTGTTTTCCGCCGCAGTAATAGGGTATGTCATCCTTATCCGAGTAAGTGTAGGTGTCTGAAGGCTTAAATTTGTAGTCATAACCCAGGATTTTGGCCAGCTGGTTGCCTTTTTTGATTGCCCGGCGGTGATAATCCTTATCGGGGGGATAATGGGATAAAAGATAAGGATGATGGACATCCATGGTATGAAAATAGGCAAATACCCGCTCTCCCCGGCGGTTGTGTTGTTTTATTTCCTTGATGAGGCGGTCGGGGGGACCTTTCAGCCAGCGGTCAAACCGTTCGGCAATACCATTATGCTTGAAAAGCTGGATGCCGTTGAAAAGCAGAGTTTTGTAACCGTTTTCCCGGAAAATTTCCGGGAGGGTTTTGACATCAGAGAAGAGGGGTCGCTGGAAACCATACAGCCCGTGCTCCCGTGGATATAATCCGCTCAGCAAGCTGGCCACCGCCGGGGGCGTCGACGTATAGGGGCTGTGCAGCGCCGGAATGGCGGTCCCCTTTTTGCTGAGATGATTAAGAGAAGGGGTATCCAGGCCATCGGCAACCCCGAGCTGGTCAAGCAGCCCGATCTCCCGGTCCGGCGAGTTTTCGTAGGCGTCAAACCGCAGGGAGTCGACCAGGTAGATGATACAGTTTTTGAACTGGGCCATCGGGACACTCCAGACTGAATATAATGAGGTTACTTCCGATAAGTTATATTATGTAATAATTGCTCCGGATGATTTTTTATAATATGTTTGGAAATATAATTTACGCTGAATTATACGTTCCGGTGATTTCACAAGGGTTCTGGTGGAACTGGATGTTCCGGTGATTTTTGAATAATCTCTCTTCCCTTGAGAATTACTTCCCTTTTTTTGGTTGTCGGCTTCAATTATTTCGAATTTGGATCTTATTTGCAAGCTTCTTATTTTTTTGACCTGCTATCCGGCTCGATAAAGTTCACAACTTCTTCTGGTGGTTAATATAAAAACAGCCGTTCTTAGAGCGATTTAAAATCATTGCCGGCTGGTAAACTACACTGGCCGGCGCTGATGCGGGTTTTTTAAAAGTTATAAGTTAATAGTTCTGATAAGTCATTATCCAGCAATGAGCCAGTTGCCTGGTGGGTTTTGGGTAGTTCATTATACGTGCCGGTAGGATCAAGCCGGTAGATTTGTTTTTTTTGTTCTCTGCTGCCGCAGCACCACTGCATACGTCTCAGGGACTCTTCAAAATAAGGATTAAAATCATCCTGTTTGAAATCATGGCGGCTTAATTCTTGCCATTTTTCGGTTATTTTGTGCCAGTTGGGATGAGCTGAAAGTCCAAGCAAACTCTTGATAAGTTTCCAGTTGACCGCAAAAGGAAATACCGTGGTGGGAATTGTATCTTCAAGCAGCTTCTCCACTTCGTTTAAGTCGCAGTCGGTCATCCGTTTAAGATCTTTGCGAGCTTCGGAGGGGATTTGGTTCTCAGCTTTAAACTCCCAGTAGGCATGTTCTGCCCTGGGCGGCAATTTTGTCCTTGATAAGTTATCGGGAACAAATTCATTATGAGCGACTGTATCGGCGGCCAGGTGCAGTTTAAACCCAAGTGTGAAAACTTCCTGGGCCTGGCTGGAGGAGTTTTCAGCCATTTTTGCAATTATTTTCCAGTTATGACTTGAGTCAGTGTAATCAATTTTGCTTTTCCCGGCAATCAGATCGGCGATTACATTACCATATAAAAAATAATCTTTATTGTTCCGCAGTATTTTCCCCAGCAGCACCCCGCCCAGGCATAGTTCGATAAACTTTATCCCCAGCTGATAATGTACAGCCGGGCCCCAGGCAAGGGCCGGTCTTGTGTGGAAGAAGAAAAACAGCCCGAAAAAAAAGCCGGTCAAGATTCTAAAAAATACAGGAGTGGCTAAAAATTTCACCGGTTTCTTAGAAAAACTCATTTAGACCCCCGAAACTCCGGGTGCAGGTTGAAAACCCGAGCTATTTACTTTATGCGGTAGCTTTTTCGGCTGTAAAATTTTTTTTAATAGCTTCCAGCACATTTTCTACTTCATCATCCAGTTCGTCAAAACTGTCCGATTCGTTGTCCACAATGACTACCGGCAGATCAAGTTCATTTTCCAGCCGGTCGTGGTCGTCAGAACCGTAGGTTTCTTCCATTTCATCCCGTGAGACAAGATGATCGTCGTCTCCCTCGGCCACGGCCTCTTCATGCCGTTGAACATTTCTATCCCAGCAGACGTCAAACGGCGCCCAGATATAGACGGCCATTGCGGAGTTTAAAATATTCGGATCGAAATTTTTCTTGATTGATTCAACATAATTGGGCCGTGAAAACTCGATG
>CAZKRS010000134.1:0-4327 GCA_964555265.1 uncultured bacterium
CTTCAAGACTAATGCTGCACGCGCGAGAAATTTCTTTCTCTCATCCATGTTCTGACAAAAAATTGACCGTTGAGGTACCATTAACCGGTGAGGTGAAAAGTTTATGGAATTCAATAACAAAGTGAACAGAAGTTTTTTTCTGGTTGGGTTTATATTTTTGGTGTTTGCCTTTTTTCCACATGGTTCGGCTATCAGTTCCAATCGGCAGGAAATGATCCGTCAGCGGCTGGAAGCGGAGATATCCGATTTAGAAAGTACAGTGGAACAATTAGAAGAGCAGCTAAATGAAGCCGAAAACCGGATTGAAAAGCTTGAAAAGACTATTGCAGAGCGGGATGAAAGGATTGAAGATCTGAAACGTGAAAAGCAAGAACTTGAGCAAACCCGGCAGACTCTTAAGCGTCAGCTTGATGATCCCGCTCCCACAGAAACGGTGGAGGAACCGGAAGTAGAACCTGAAACCGAAGTTGAAGAAGTTGAACCGGAAATATCCGAAATTGACAGGGATAGAAGGGAGCAGGAAGATATTGAGAGGTCTGGTTTATTATGGATCTCGGAGGGACGTAATTACCCGGTCCGGCGTTATCCGCTGGATTATGAACTTACGATAACCACGGATTCGATCGACAGTTTATCCCGTCTTGATCACCAGTATTACAGGGATGCCGACTACGGGATAGAAATTTACCGGGCAAACCGGGACCGGCTACCCGACCAGCAAACTTTGCCCCGGGATACCCGTCTTACCCTGCCTCCATACGGTCGGATAAGGGGAAGACCGGTTGATTTTTCAATTACTAAGGATCCGGCCCGGATAGTTGAAGAGGATTTTAATCGGCAGGGAGAATTCTGGGAAACCGAAGGCCGAACCTATCCGGTTCGCACCCGTCCGCTTGATTATGAACTTATTTTAATCACCGGTGTCCGGGACAGTCTGACAAGATTAGCCCACCAGTATTATGGTAGTTATCGTCACTGGGAAGCACTTTACGAGACTAACCGGGAGAGAATTGACAATCCTGATCTTCTTCCCGGGGGAACCCGGCTGCGGCTCCCGCCGCTGGTTGAAATTCAGGAATTTGATTGAGAGGAACGGATGATATTTTATGCGCCCCGATAAGCGTGATAACGATGAGTTGAGAAAAGTAGAGATTGAACCGGAGTTTATAATTTATCCGGAAGGTTCGGTGCTTATATCCACCGGTCGGACCAGGGTATTGTGTAATGCCTCCGTCCAGGAGGGCCAGCCCCACCATCTTCGTGATACTGATACGGGCTGGGTGACGGCGGAATATAACATGCTGCCTCGTTCGGCCCCCCATCGGCAAATACGTGAGGTGGTCCGGGGAAAAAGAGGAGGAAGAACACATGAAATCCAGCGATTGATCGGTCGAACTTTCCGGTCGGTAATTGACCTGGAACTTTTGGGTCCCCGGACAATATGGGTGGACTGTGATGTTCTTCAGGCCGACGGGGGAACCCGGACTGCTTCAGTTACCGGCGGATACATTGCTCTTGTGATGTCTATTCAGCATTTGCTTCGCCGGGATCGTATCGAAAGCGATCCGGTAAAGGATTACCTGGCCGGGTTGAGTGTTGGCCGGGTTGACGGCGATCTTCTTCTGGATCTTAATTACGAAGAGGATAACCGGGCGGATGTTGATATTAATTTTGCTATGACTTCCAGGGGAGAGTTTGCTGAAATACAGGCCTCCGGCGAGGAAGCGCTATTTTCTAAATCAGAATTTGATGAAATGTGTGCTCTGGCCCGGACCGGAATTGAAGAATTAATTGATAAACAAAAAGAGATCCTGGATCAATACCGTGAATAAAATCCTGCTGGCCACCGGGAATAAAAATAAATTTGAAGAAATAAAAAAAGAAATGGCGGAGATAGGAATAGAGACTTTATTTCCCGCCGATGAGGGTATAGAATTAGAACGCCCCGAATCGGGGAAAACTTACCTGGAAAACGCTCGAATTAAAGCGGACGAAGGTTTTGAAAAAAGCCAAATTCCAACCCTGGCCGATGATTCGGGACTGGAAGTTGAAGTTCTGGAAGGAGCTCCGGGAATACATTCGGATCGCTGGGCCGGTGATGATGTTTCCAGCCAACAGAAAAATGAATATCTTCTTGAAAAACTTAAAGAGGTTCCCGAGACGGAAAGAACGGCTCGTTTTGTTTGCGAGATGATCCTGGTCGATGAAACAGGCCAGCGTTTTTCTACCCGCGGAGTTTGTGAGGGACGTATTGCCTTTGAGCCCCGGGGCGAAAATGGTTTTGGTTATGATCCGATTTTTGAAGTGAAACAGGCGGATTATAAAACCTTTGGGGAGTTGCCGCCACGGACTAAAAACTGGATCAGCCACCGGGCCCTGGCTTTAAATAGAATGATAAGCTTGATCCGTGAACATTTGCTTGAAACATCCTGAGTTTCGTTGTTAATCCTGGTTGCTACATTTGCAACCAGCAACCAGCAACCAGCACCTCTTCGGGAGGTTTGAATGAAGAACCAGACCGGGAATGATCTTTACCGGCGCTGTTTGATGGACGTTTTGTTGCCGGCAATGAGCGGTATATTTACGGTAACGATTTTGATGAGCGGACTTTACTGGCTTGCTCTGCGCAGTCTCCGGTTGGTCCTGCCCCCCGAACAGGCTTTATACACTTATATCGTGGAAAATGTCGGTTATTATTCTCTTTTGACTGCGATTGCGGTAGCGCTTTCTACTGTTACTTTCTTGCTGATTACAATTAAATATATTGCCTATCTTTCCCGCCCACTAAAACTTGCCTCCGAACTGGAAAATTATTCCTCGGAATTTCTGGAGAATGACAACGAACTGCGGGCCCGGATTTATGTGTTCAAAAAATTCCGGGAACGAGTAATCGTCCTGGTAGGTGCCAGTATGGCAGCTCCGTTTTTATTGCTGGGAGGGCTATATCTTGCCATAATTGCAACTATTTACCGGTTTGGGAATCTTAAACCTCCCGAAATCAACGTGCTTTTCCAGGTTCTTGGTCATTACGGGACCCTGGTGCTACTTGTAATTGTGATCAGCGGAATCATGCTTGTTATCTGGTCTTTTTATCGCTTAAAAATTACTCTTTCTATTGGGAATTTATCACCTGAGTTTTTAGCTAAAATACTGGAAGAATGTCCGGAAAACTGCCGGGAACTTGAAAGAGAGATAGAGCAGCTTCTTCTGCTGGCCGATATCAGAAGTATAGAGGCAAAAACAGAGGGGGAAGAAAGCTAATGGGCGGACCGGGTAATACCAAAAATAATCTTGAAAGCGAATCCGAGCGTAAACTGATATTAGTCCGGGGCCATTCCGAAGGGTATAAATTAGCTTTTTGTGGCGTGCTCAGGCTAAAAATCGAGCCGGAGAATGAAACCCTGGAAAGGGTAAGTGTTTTTGCTTCCGAGGATAAATCTAAAATTTATGACCTGGAGTTTAGTTCCCCGGAAGAAACAAAAACGGTCATTAACCAGAAGTTGGATGATATGACCGACCGGAACATCCAGAAAGACACCCGGCAGTTCAAATCAAAATTTAGGAAGAATTTTGATCGTTCGAGCTTTTTAACCGCAGCGTGTGAAGCTCTGCGTGAACAAGAAAATGACCGTTTCAGGGAAATTTTTAACAACCGGATGGAGAAAAAAATATTTCCCGGCAGTGATTGCCAGACCGAAATTAAGATATTCAGTTATGAAACCAAAAAACATTCCGCCGAAAAAGATCCTATATATGAACGAATCCAGAAAAATATTGTCCATAAACTGGATGTTGAACCTTATATCAGTCCGGCGGAGGGGCGGAGACTTGAAAATATAGATTTAAATAAAAAAATACTGGTTCGGGTTGTTGGGGAGTCAGTTTCCCGGCTTAACCCCTCGCTTCTTGATGAAGATGCCCCCGGGGACGAACCCTATTCCCGTCCTATGCCCGCCCGGCTGGCTGCTCTGAAAGTAGGGCCTTCCCCGGGAACCGTGCAGTTCTGGGTCAATTTTAAAGAAGATATTTATGGCGAGGGCATGGAATCGGAAAGTATAAGAGTGGGTGTTTATAAGCAAAAAGAAGTGGTCAAAAACGATTCCCGGCAGATATTTATTATCCTCGGCTCCTCGTTGCTGTTTTTGTTTGCCTGTTTCTTTTTTCTGTTTATAGGTTTCCCCCAGTATTTTTTCTACCTGCTTTTTTAACCTCATAAAATGATGATTGTTGCCCTCAAGACCAATTATTTGTAACCTATAGGTAGAGATTATTTGTATTCTCCCAGTAATCCATTTACAGATGAATGAGGTTTCTGATTATCGGAATT
>CAZKRS010000135.1:0-4301 GCA_964555265.1 uncultured bacterium
CAGTATCCTCGGGACCCATCTCTTCGGTATCAAGTCTTGTCATCTCCCCGTCAATTCTCAAGACGGGAGGAGTACCAACGGCAAAATGAATATCCGACGCATCTCTCTCAATAGCAAGCTCCATCACATCATGTACAAACATCTAATTGCCTCCATCTAAATTGTTATTTCAAAACTACAAAATCATGAGATTATGTGTAACTTCATTGTTATATTTTTTCAGCAGCCTTGCAGGGTCGGGCAGTAATGACGGACTTTTTAAACTATACCCAGGCCTGAAAGGCCGGCATAAATCCAGCCCAGGGTGTAAACCCTGGGATACAGACCTAATATAGATTATAAGGCCTACAGGGCCGACATAACAGTTTTTTGTTATTTCGCCCTTTCAGGGCTTGTTGTTTCTTAACCCTTAAACCCAGGGCTTACGCCCTGGGCTATGGGTATGTCGCCCCTTCGGGGCTAAAACAGTTTTTAACGGTTTAGAAGGTTCGCTTTAACTTTCTAACTGTTTTTATGCCCCGGGCTATAAGTATTTCGCCCCTTTGGGGCTTAAAACTGGGGCAACCCGAAAATTAAATTATGACAAAGCAATAGGTTCTCAACCAGCAACTGTCCTTAAACCGCTGCTGCCGTCCCATGGGCCTGGGTAACCCGGGCCACTTCCATGAGCGTGGTCTGACCCAACTTAACCTTGATAAAACCGTCCTGGCGCAGCGTTCTCATCCCTTCCTTTATAGCGGTGGTTCGAATTTCATTTGTAGCCGAACCTTCAAGAATTAAATCCTTGACCCGTTCCGAACTGGTCATCATCTCAAATATGGCAACCCGGCCGGTATACCCGGTCATATTACATTCTTCACAGCCTTCGCCGTGATAAAAAGTTGTTTCTTCAACTTCATCCTTGGGAAATCCAACCCGTTCAATATATTCCATATCCGGCTCATAGGTAGTCTTACAGTTGTCGCAGATCGTCCTGCACAGCCGCTGGGCCATGATTGCCTGGACGGAGGAACTGATCAAAAACGGATTGACCCCGAGGTCGATCAACCTGTTAACAGCACTCGGAGCATCATTGGTATGCAGGGTGGAGAAAACCAGGTGACCGGTAAGCGCCGCCCTGATCGCAATCTCTGCCGTCTCGTAGTCCCGTATCTCCCCGACCAGGATTACATCGGGAGACTGACGCAAAAGTGATTTTAGTCCCAGTGAAAAATCAAGACCAATATCCTCGTTAACCTGCATCTGGTTGATCCCTTCCAGCTGGTATTCAACCGGGTTTTCAATTGTAATCAGTTTTCTATCCGGAGTGTTAATTTCCATCAGGGCCGAATACAGGGTGGTAGTCTTACCCGAACCGGTAGGACCGGTTACCAGGATAATTCCGTTCGGACGCCGGATCAGTTTATCAAACAGGGCCTTATTATCGGGCAGAAAACCAAGTTCACCCAGACCAAAACTGATAGCTTCTTTATCCAGGATCCTGAGGACCACGCTTTCGCCGTGAATACCCGGGAGAGTGTTTACCCGGAAATCAAGCTCTTTACCCATCATTTTAAGTTTTATCCGCCCGTCCTGGGGGACCCTTCTTTCCGCTATATCCATATCAGACATAATTTTAATCCGGGATATAATTGCCCCCTCCAGTCGCTTGGGCGGTTCATGGGCTTCATGCAGGACCCCGTCAATCCGATAACGAACAAGAAGTCGCTCCTCAAGCGGTTCAATATGAATATCGCTTGTTCCCCGCTGAACCGCCTCCATAATGATCATGTTCACCAGTTTGATTACCGGCGCTTCTTCGGCCTGTTCTTCCAGCCGGGCAACATCCTGCTCTTCTTCAGTATCCTCCACATACTGCAGATCGTCTTCCCCCAGCTCACTTAATACCGAATCTATATCCCCCATTGAAGCACCGTAATATTCGGTTATTAATTCTTCCAGGATTCCCGAATCCGCCAGCACACACTCAACCGGTGTCTCAAGAAGAGCCTCCAGGTCATCGGTCATCCGCAGATCGGGCGGCTCTGCCACCGCAAGTCTGACCCTTGTTTCCGAACGTTCGTAGGGAAGAACAAAATACTGCTGGGCTGTGGCTGAATCAATTAGATCAATTACCTCGCTGTCCGGTTCAAAATCATCCAGGTCCACGTACTGCATCCCGTAACTCTGGGCATAAGATTTCATCGCTTCCTCTCTTTCCACCAGCCCGTCCCGGTGGAGGACATCAAATAAATCTTCACCGGTGGTTTCCACTTCGGTCAGCACTTCTTGAGCGTTTTCCGGAGAAACTAAACCTTTATCTACCAGGGTTGATACAATTCTATCGGGTTCCATTTAAGCCAGACCTCCAGAAAAAAACTTCACAGGTATTGTGCTAGCTCTTCATCAATATCCAGTTCAGAGACATCAACGGTAACTTCTGCCTCAACCGGGGCCACCCGGAGAACTTCCTCCGCCGTCGTCAGCCCGTCAAGAACTTTCTGCCAGCCGTCCTCCCGCATCGGGATCATGCCCTCTTCATAGGCCGTCTGCTTGAGCACATTGGCCGGCGCTTTGTCATTAACCAGTTTTGATATTTCTTCCGTCATCTCCAGCAGTTCAAAAATCCCGGTCCGGCCGTTAAATCCCGTCCCCCCGCATTTATCACAACCGGTTCCCCGGGTGAAGGTATGCTCTTCAAGCCCTTCGGTCGAAACTTCCAGCTGTTCAAACACGTCCGGGTCCGGCTCGTATTCCTCCCGGCAATTGTCACATACCAACCTGACAAGTCTCTGGGCCACGACAGCCTGGATAGTGGAAGTGAGCAAAAATGGTTGCACTCCCATGTCCACCAGCCGGGTTATAGCTCCGGCGGCGTCGTTGGTGTGAGTGGTCGATAACACCAGGTGCCCGGTAAGGGAGGCCTGAACCGCAATCTCCGCCGTCTCCACATCCCTGATCTCCCCCACCAGACAAATATCCGGGTCCTGCCTGAGAATGGCCCGCAGGCCGCTGGCAAATGTAAAACCTATTTCCTCACGCACCTGGCACTGGATAAGTCCCGGGATTTCATACTCAACCGGATCTTCCATGGTAATTATTTTTTCTTCCGGGTTGTTAATATGGTTGACCCCCGCATACAAAGTGGAAGTTTTCCCGCAACCGGTCGGGCCCGTCGCCAGGATAATCCCGTTGGGCCGCTCCACAATCTCAATAAATTTTTCTTCAACTTCGGGCAGAAAACCAAGCGCTCCCGGGTCAAGTGAAATATCCTCCTGGCTCAACAAACGCAAAACAACACTCTCCCCGAAAACTGTCGGCAGGGTGCTGACCCGGAAATCAAGCTCTTTACCGGCCAGCTGAAGCCTGATCCGCCCGTCCTGGGGAAGACGGGTCTCAGCAATATCCAAATCCGCCATAACTTTTATACGGGAAACTACGGCCCGCTGAAACTCTTTGGGCGGGGGATTTAACTCCTGCAGGACCCCGTCCAGCCGGATTCGGACCACAAATTTATGTTCAAAAGGTTCAAGGTGAATATCACTGGCCCCGTTCTGGATGGCTTCCAGCAGAATCATGTTCACCATTTTGATTACCGGGGTTTCATTTACCATCTCCTCAACATTTTCACCCATATCAGCCCCGGAGTCCGAGACCACGTCAACATCATCTTCGGACATCTGTTCAATAACTCCCGAAATCTCATCAGCCGAACCGTAGATGTCTTCCTGGGCCTTCCGGATCTCCTCATCGACGGCAATTACCACTTCCACGCTCCTGTCAACCATCATCTTAACCTCGTCCACAGCAGCTATATCAAGCGGGTCGGCAACCGCCACTACCACCTGGTCCTCCAGGTCCTCTATAGGAACAAGGTTGCGGGAACGAGCCGTTTCCTCGGGAATAACGGATTGCAGTTCAGGGGTGAGGTTATAATCACTGAGACGGACGTAAGGAATGTTTAGCTGGGTGGAAAGTGCGGCCGCAAGCTCCACACCTTCAATATATTCCAGGTCAACAAGGGCTTTCCCCAGTTTTAAACCTGTATCCTCCTGGTGTTCAAGAGCTTCCTCAAGCTGTTCTTCATCAATTAGCCCGGCTGAAACAAGTATCTCACCCAGGCGCTTCTTTTTCACCGGCATATGAAAGGAAAACCTCCGGGATAACTCAGCTCAGGGATAAGGTTAGTATCAATTTATTTAACCAACTCTTCGGCTTAAAGTCAACAATTATTGGAGATAAACTGTCGAACCTGTACATAAATATCGCCGGCCCCGGTTTTCCGGGACCGGCATTTGGTGGGGAAGGGCTTTTAAGGGGTA
>CAZKRS010000136.1:0-4241 GCA_964555265.1 uncultured bacterium
TATTATCCGCAAGATCCGGATCAAGGTTACCGGTAGGTTCATCGGCAAGCAGAATTTGCGGTTCTTTCACCAGCGCCCGGGCCATGCTCACCCTCTGGGCCTCACCACCGGCAAGCTGACGGGGATTCATGTCCCGTTTGTCAGCCAGTTCAACCTGGTCGAGAGCCCGCATCACCCGGCGGTTTATTTCATATTTATCCTCCCCCCGAACCAGCAGAGAGATGGCCACGTTATCAAAGACACTGCGGTCGTTCAAAAGTTTAAAATCCTGGAAAACAACGCCTATTTTTCTCCTGAGGTAGGGTATTTCTTTTTCCGGATATTTTCCCACGTTTCGGTTGTTAACCATCACCTGCCCCCGGCTGGGCCGGATATCCCGGTAAAGCAGACGCATAAGGGTTGTTTTACCGGCTCCGGATGGACCAAGGATAAAATAAAAATCCCCTTTATCCATGGTAAATGAAATATTTTTCAGAGCTTCAACCGAACTCTGTTCATAAAAAGTTTTTGAAACCTGATGAAAACCAATCAATGGAAACGACTCCCCTGAAATTGTCCTCTTTCTATTCTCTATTTTCGTCCGCCACCGCCCTAAACCTGAAGAACAAACTTTTTTCTCTTCAATCGAAACAACCAGCCCTTCATCCTTCATCAACGAAGAAGGCAACGATTGCCGGCGAGAATGAGGCCACGGCCCCGGGGGTTTGCTTACCCTTCAGCTAACCCGCTGGCAAACCACACGGCTCTCTTAACCGGCGAAGAAGGTAAACCACCAGGGTCTGGCCGGTTTCAACAGGCTGCCGGGTTGAAGTCCCGGATGGACTTCAGGCAGCATGTCCCTCAGAGCCGGCAACGATTGCCGGCGAGAATGAGGCCACGGCCCTGGGGGTTTGCTTACCCTTCAGCTAACCACTGGCAAACCACACGGCTTTTTTTCCAAGATAACCCCGGTTAAATTAAATCGCGGTTGTGAAGTTCCTCGGCTATCTGGATTGTATTCAGGGCGGCGCCCTTGCGGAGGTTATCAGCAACTATCCAGCAGTTAAGACCGTTTTCAATGCTAAAATCTTTACGTATCCGGCCCACATATGTTTCATCTTTGCCGTCAGCCATCAACATCGTCGGAAACTCAGAATTCTCAAGATCGTCAACTACTTTCACGCCTTCAAACTCCTTCAGCAGCCGGCGGGCCTCTTCCGGGGAACAACTTTTTTGGGTTTCGAGGTTAACCGATTCGCCGTGACAGTTGAGGACCGGGATCCGGATTGCGGTAGGAGAAACTTCTATAGACTCATCCCCAAGAATTTTACGAGTTTCCCAGACCATCTTCATCTCTTCCCTGGTATAATTGTGTTCATCCGCAAGAATATCTCCTATCTCCGGGATAGAATTAAAAGCAAGCGGGCGGGAAAAATGCTCGGGCGGGGGCATATCTTCCCCGTTTACAACAGCTTTTGTCTGGTCAAATAACTCCTGACGGGCGGAACCGCCGGCGCCGCTGGCCGACTGGTAGGTGGAAACTACCACTCTCTTCAGTCCAAACTCCCGGTAAAGCGGGGCCAGAACCATTACCATCTGGATAGTAGAACAGTTAGGATTAGAAATTAAACCATCATGTCCTTCAAGCGCTCCGGGGTTTACTTCCGGAACCACGAGAGGAATATCCGGCTGATAGCGAAAAGCGCTGCTGTTATCCACTATAACTGTTCCCGCGTCAATAATACGGGAAGCCTGGTCTTTCACCACTTGCGAGCCGGCTGAAAAAAGGGCCAGGTCTATATCCTCAAACGATTGTTCCGACAGAACCTCAACTTCCAGTTCACGATTTTTATATGGTAATTTTTTACCCCGTGAACGGGAGCTGGCCAGAGCTACCAGGTTATCAATTGGAAAATCACGTTCAGCAAGTATTTTTAACATCTCCCGGCCCACTGCTCCGGTGGCACCGGCAACGGCAACATTATACATTAATCTTTCCTCCTCAGTTGTTCTCTAAATGTTTCAAAACTTCATCTCCCACTTCAGCGGTGGAGACGCTGCGGTGGGCTTCGCCGGCAAGATCAGCGGTCAAACGACCGGCAGAAACCGTATTTTCGACTGCTTTTTCAATTTTTTGTGCCCACCGGGGGCTGTTGAGGCTGTATCTAAACATCATCGCCAGCGACAGTATAGTAGCCAGCGGATTAGCTTTCTGCTGACCGGCAATATCCGGAGCACTACCGTGAACCGGTTCATACATCCCCTTACTTCCCTTGCCAAGACTGGCCGAAGGTAGCAGGCCGATTGATCCGGAAATCTGAGAAGCCTCATCAGAGAGAATATCTCCGAACATATTTCCAGTAACAATAACGTCAAACTGGGCCGGGTCGAGAATCAGCTGCATGGCTGCATTGTCAACATACAGGTGATTGAGTTCCAGATCATCGGGCACTATTTCATTTACCGTTTCCCGCCACAGTTTAGAACTTTCAAGAACGTTAGCTTTATCAACCGAAGTTAACCGTCCATTTCTATGCCGGGCGGCTTCTATTGCAACTTCGGTAATACGTTTAACCTCAAACGCCGAATAAGAAAGAGTGTTGAATCCCCGCCGTTTGTCGCCCGACCCCTCCATCCCCCGGGGGAGAGAAAAATACAATCCACCGGTAAGTTCCCGGACAATAAGCAGATCGGCCCCTTCCGCCAGTTCATTTTTAAGGGGCGAACCTTCAATCAAACTTTCATAAATTTTAACAGGTCGCAGGTTAGCATAAAATTCACATTCCTTACGGAGCCTGAGCAGTGCCTGCTCGGGCCGGCTGCGCACGGGCAGATCGTCCCATTTTGGACCTCCAACTGCTCCCAGCAGGATAGCATCAGCCTCCTGGCAATTCTCGAGTATTTCCGGACGCAGCGGTTCGCCGTATTCGTCAATAGATTCTCCCCCCACTTTAAACTCTTCCCTTTCAAACTTGAGTTCCGAATCCTTGTCTTCTATCCAGTCCAGTATTTTAAGAGCCTCCGCCGTCACTTCGGGACCAATCCCGTCGCCGGGCAGCACGTTTATCTTATATTTCATAACCTGTCTCCTTCATCAAAAGTATGGATCAAACCGTATCTTCGATTTTTTTCTCATCGTCCAGTTCCGCCCTGTAATGGGCTCGGTTCAAGGCATCCAGGTAAGCTCGGGCGCTGGCTTCCAGCACATCGGTGCTGGTTCCCCGGCCGTGAACCGTTAAATTATCCACCGTCATTTTTACCGTAACTTCGCCCAGGGCATCCTGACCGTGAGTAACCGAACGTATAGAATAATCATTAAGTTCGGGCGTAGCATCAACCAGAGAGTTAATAGCGCTATAAACCGCATCAACGGGTCCATCACCGGAAGCGGCAGCATGCTTTACTTCGCCTTCAATTTTCAATTTGACGGTAGAGGTCGGCAGGATCGTATTCCCGCTTAAAAAGTGAACATATTCCAGGGAATAAATCTCGGGGATCCGGGCCACCTCATCCTCTACAATAACCTCAAGATCCTCGTCGTATATCTCTTTTTTCTTGTCTGCCAGCTCTTTAAAGCGATGGAAAGCTTTTTCAAAAGCTTCTTCATTAAGTTCATGCCCAAGCTCGATTAGCCGCTGGCGAAAAGCATGCCGGCCCGAATGTTTGCCGAGAACTATCTGGCTTTCCGCAAGTCCAATATCCTCGGCTTTCATTATTTCATAGGTCCGCGGCTCCTTCAGCACCCCGTGCTGGTGGATTCCGGCCTCGTGGGCGAAAGCATTTTCCCCAACAATTGCCTTGTTCCGCTGGATGGAAAGACCGGTCAACGAGCTGACCAGCCGGCTGGACCGGGAAATCTGGGTCGTATCAATATTATAATCCACACCAAAATAATCACGACGTGTTTTCAAAGTCATAACTACCTCTTCAAGAGCGGCGTTACCCGCCCGCTCGCCGATGCCGTTGACCGCCACCTCCACCTGGTCGGCGCCGGCTTTAATTGCCGACAGAGAATTGGCCACGGCCAGCCCGAGATCATTATGGCAGTGAACACTAATAGTTGCTTCGTCAATATTGGGAACTTCTTCTCGCAAATCACTGATAATTTCACCAAACTGTTCGGGCACCGCATAACCAACCGTATCCGGAATGTTGACGGTATTTGCCCCGGCGTCAATAACAGCCTCTACTATTTCATACAAAAATTCGGGTTGAGTCCGGGCAGCGTCCTCGGGACTGAACTCAACGTCATCCTCAAAACT
>CAZKRS010000137.1:0-4234 GCA_964555265.1 uncultured bacterium
AGGAAATCCACAAAAACAGATTGACCGCCAGGTAATTGCCGGCATTTAAAACTAATGCTATCCACGGCCCCACTGCGGGAATCAAACCAATTAATCCGGCAGCAAGTCCCAGGGGGACCACCACTCCTACAAGAGGTATCGCAAAAAAGTTGGCAAACATACCGGCAAAAGGATATTCGCCAAAATAATAGGCACTCAGCGGCAGCATCATCCCCAGCTGAATGGCAACCTGGGCCGCCATGAAGTTACGAATGTAAGGAGGTATATCCAGAAATCCTATCCCTCCCGCCACCAGGGTCTCCCGGTCCACCTTCCGCGCGTAAGAAAAAGCCCCCGCCCAGAAAGCTATATAAGGTAGATAAACATACCATGTTAACACCGTATTCCAGAAAAATATCAAAAGCAGGATAGTAGTTATAAAACAAATCCAGAATAATATAAAACTTAAACCGCTCAATTTCTGTAATATGCGATCGACGGGACCGGTAATTAAAACCAGGCAGAGGACCGCCGCAAAAGAAAGAGTAAAAGCAGCCTCAAAAACAAGCTGGGGTTGATAAGACAGTATAAATAGGGCCGCCAGCGATATCCCGATCAAAATGGAGTTTTTCAACCCCTGTTCTAAAAAAGCGAACGTCATTATCATAAAACTGGTCATTATCGCCGCCCGCATCGTCGCCGGCCGGGCCCCGGTTATAATTGTGAATATTAACAAGCAGAAAACAATTATCGGGGCATACAGTTTTGGGGGAACCCTGATGCCCGCAAAAAAGGCCCAGAGAGCAACAGCAATCACTCCCACGTGCAGACCGGAAACAGCCAGAACATGCCGGGTTCCCGCCCCGCTAAACGCTTCATCTATCAGCAGAGTTTCATGATCGGGGTCTTGCCCGAAAGGCATCAATGAATAATTAAGTCCACTGCGAAGTCCAAGTGTTGCCCCCCCTAAAAATGCCGACTGCGGGTAGGGCATTGTTTTTTTGATTACCCGCAGCACTTCCGTCTGTAAGTTTAAGGCCCAGGCAACCAGGGGATTACCCCGTCGAGATTCCACTCTTTCCAGCTGACGGCAAAATCCAATCGTTGCATATATTCCCTGGTTCTGGAGAAACTCACGATAACTGAATCCCCCGGGAATTTGACGGCCAAACGGCTCATTTATAGAGCCTTTTATTCGCAGTCTGTCGCCATATATTGTATTAAGTGAAAGCTCGTTATAGGGAACACGAAAATCGGTACTATCATACTCATAATGTTGTTCTCTGACACTAACCAGTATATCCCCGCCCCGGATATCAACCGGCGGCTGGTCGCTCTCGGGGTCGAGCCAGAGTTTATCCACTGACAAACGAAACCTGACCCGCCCCACCGATACTTCGGGCTGTTCTACCACTTCTCCTTCAACCATACGCAGATCATCAAAATCCCGGGAAAGATACCCTTCGGCCGTGATATGTCCTTCATAAAATTCTTCTCTTGCAATTGAATAACGTCCCCAACCGGTTAAAAATGCTACAATTATTAAGAAACCATAAAAAAAGAGCCGGGAGATTTCTTCTTCCTGGAGTTGAAACCACAGCCCGACAAGCCCGGCGAAGGCAAGAATACCGGTGGTCAGCCAGAGATAAAATACCGTGCCGGGTCCCACCGGGTAAAAGACCCCTAAAACAATCCCTCCAATGAACGCATAGGTAAAAACCATCAGGGCGGGAATAAGCAAATCACGAATCACGGCTGTTCAACTTCCACTGCCGAATAATAATGTTCGTTTGAGCGCATATTTTCTTCAAAACGGTAGTCGGGATTAGTAATCAAAACAATCAATCCCAACAAAAAAGCTCCAATTACCATGCCCAGCATCCACAGGATCTGGCTTTCACTCATTAATCATTTCACACTCCGAGAAGAAAAAAGAGATCTCCCTTTTGGCACTTTCAATGGAATCTGAACCGTGAATAATATTGTCCGGCATTCCGCCACCAAATTCTGCCCGGATGGTTCCCGGCGCCGCTTCGGCGGGATCTGTATCTCCCATTAGAAGCCGGGCCCTCCGAATAGCATTTTTTCCTCCCACCACACATAAGAATATCGATCCGGACGTCATAAATTCCATCAACCGCTCATAAAACTCTTTCCCTTTATGTTCGGCATAAAAAGCAGCGGCCCGGGCCTCGGTGAGCGTGGTCATTTTTGCATCAATTATTTCCAGGCCATCGGCCTCAAGTCTCTGTAAAACTTCACCGACCAGGTTTTTTCGTATGGCATCCGGTTTGAGAATAATTAAAGTTTTTTCCACTGCCTCAGTTCCTCCCGGCACTAATTCTGCACTTTCTGAAATTCAAAGGAGTTCTTTATAGTATTACCGGCAAGCTGAGAAATCAACCTTATTTTCAGTTTATCCTTATTACCCATCCGGGCCCCGGTCTTTTTTTCGGTTGCCCGCAGGACCCCGATTGTCTGGCCTTCAGCCCGCAGAGCGGCGGCAACGCCGGCGCCCGGGCGAGGCTTGTCTATAATATTCGATTGTCCGAGTTCGGCAATAGTTCCCACTTCACCGGTTCCAATTTCAATTTCAATATTCTGAAGTCTGCTACGATCCATCCAGTCGCCACCTTTCATCCCCATCTGACCGCGCAATATATTCGGATCATCCGTTGAAATCAAGAAAACAACAACCTGTTTCACACCTAAGATTTTTGCGGTTGAATTCACGAGATATTTCAGCACATTGGCCGGGTTCATGCTCCGGTTTATTTTTTTACCAAAATCTATAAGCTGGAAAAACTCGTCCGTTTCCAGGGGCCGGGATTTTATCTCATCTTCAAGTTCCTGGACTTTTTTCTCATATTGATTTTTCACCTCATTACGCGTCCGGTTAACAGTATTATTTATCTGTGTTCGCCAGCGCTGGGAGGCCATAATCAATATGAACAGTGCGATCCCGAGCAGACCGATACCGGCGGTAATCACGCGATTCCTGAACTGGGGCCAGTCGGTGGTAAAATTTTCGGGAATAAGTCCCATTTTTATCGCCCCCGGCTGTTCGCCTCGAAATTCAACCGGCATTACCACCTCATAAATATGATAATGTTCACCTCCGTCTTCACTTTCCAGGTAAAACTCATCAGTTTCATGAAATATGAAATCATCCCGGTGGTCAAGTCTTTCCGCAGTAATATTCCCCCGAACATCAGCAGGAAGATGGTCCGATACCTCCCGGCCAAACATTACTCCCTGGGCGTTCATCAACCCCACGTAAGCAACTCCGAGTTCCTGGCCCTCTTCGACAATATGACTGGCTGCGGACATTAACGTGGTATGGCTGGACTGTAGATAATTTTCGGTCAGCGAGCGCGCTATTGCCCGAGAAAATTTCTCATAATGCATCTCCCCGGTTTGACCAACCATGCTTCCCCCCCACCATAAAGATAAAAACACCAGGAGAAAAAATGAACTGGCGGTAAGACCTAAAATAAAATTACGTATACCTGTGGCTATATCGTCACTCATGAATAAAAGGGTTCAAAACCCTGACTCCTTTTCTACTAATTATTTTCTTCAGAAGGAACAAGTAACGGCTCGGCGTCCTCTTCCACCTCATCTTCTTCAGGAATTAATTGCGGAAGTTCTTCTTCCGGAGGCTCGGGGACCGCTTCAACGTCACGTTCTTCGTCAATTTGACCGCCGGCTACGAAAAATATAGGACGCAGGTAATCCGAATAATACTGGGGGTCCACGTCATGATCCTGCAGGATTTCTTCCGCCGGGGCCAGGCTGCGGAAAGACTGCCGGCGATCTCTCTCGTTAACAATTTCCCGGGCAATATCCACGTCAATATTTTTGATGCGGACCAAATCATCAAAAGAAGCCGTATTCAAGTTAACACGCACTTCTGTTCGATAAGCAATCTCTCCCAGGACCTCTTCATCTATCCCCGGAACTTCAGTCAGTTCCCGCAAAGAACGGAAGGGGCCGTGCTGCTCACGGTGTGCCACGATCCGCTGGGCCAGTTCAATTCTTTGCGATCTCTCGGGCGCCAGCGCTTCGAGCTGGCTTATCCGTTCAAAACCATCAATGTTGGGATTCACGGGTATGGGAGTAATTTGCTCGAGCTGTTCACTAACCATCCGGGTTGTGCGATCGGCATCGGCGGGACTTTCTATCACATGAGGCGTAAGGAAAACAATCAATTCATTCTTTTGAATGTCTTCTGATGTAGATCCAAACAAATGCC
>CAZKRS010000138.1:0-4140 GCA_964555265.1 uncultured bacterium
CATCTGCTGGGCCTGTTTGAGAAGTTTTTTCATATCCATCCTTATCATACTCCCGTTTAAAAAATTAAGATTATTCTTTCTCGACCGTGGTTACTTCTTCAACGTTAAAAATCTCCATAGTTTCTTTCAGCAAACTTTTATTGTCCTGTTTTTTTTCCTCCCCGGGCGGTTTCTCCCGGGATTCCTCAGCAGGTTTTGGAGACTCGTTTTGTTCTAATTTTATCTCGATTTTTTTCTGCTGCCCGGTTTTTTCTTTTATAGCCTCCACAAGCTTTTCCCGGTTTTCCGGGTTTTTTAGTTTTTTTACATGATTTTTCCACTGCCGGTTGAACCAGATGGTCAGGCTGTCTTTTTTTTCCACTATCCGGGTGCAGTTGCGCAGGTAAGCCTGGACGGGATTAGGGATTGCCTCCAGTATTTTTGACCACTGTTTTTTTATGGCAGCCTCTTTTGAGGTTTGTTTTTTTGGCCCGGGTTTTGTTTTTTTCTTTTTTTGTTTTGGAGGAGATTTTTTTTGTTGCATATTTTTTTTGCCGGTTGTTTTTTCGGGTGGTGATTCGGCTCCGGAACCATCTTCCAGGGTCTCCAGGCGGTCGATGATTTCTCCCAGGTTGTAACGCGGCCGGCCCCGGATAATTTTAATCAGACCAATTTCCAGCAGTTGCATCCGAAACCTGCTGTGCTGCTGGAGATTGCTGTGCAGTTCGAGCAGTTCTTCAAAAGACCAGCTTAATTCTGTTTCGGTAAACTGTCCGGCAATATTTTTAAGCCGGGAAACCAATCTTTCCGGTAGAGACTCGCCAAAATAACCGGCATCGGGATGTTTTTTTATCAGCAGACAGTTGCGGGTCATTTCGGCCAGATCAGCCACCAGGGCCATCAGATCTTTACCGGCAGCCAGATGTTCGTGGACCGTGTCCAGAACCTTTTCGCTGTCTTTGTCGGCTATGGCCTGCATCAGTTCGATTAATTTGTCGTAGGGGGCCAGTCCCCAGGTCTGGCTGACCAGCTCCTGGGTTATTGTATCTTCACCGGCGCCCGTAAAATTTATCATCTGGTCGAGAATACTCTGGGCGTCCCGGAGACTGCCCTCGGCAAATTTTGCAATTAAGAATAGAGCTTCTTTTTCGGCGGGAATATCTTCTTTTTTACATATTTCTTCCAGGCAGTTTACAATAGTTTTCTGAGGGATAAGGCGGAAATCAAACCGCTGGCAGCGACTGCGAATTGTGTCGGGAACTTTATCAATTTCTGTTGTGGCAAAGATAAAAATTACATGTTCAGGTGGTTCCTCCAGTGTTTTCAAAAGAGCGTTAAAAGCCGCCCGGGAAAGCATATGGACTTCATCGATTATATATATTTTTTTCTCGTTCTGGGCGGGAGCATACTGGACGTTTTCCCTGAGATCCCGGACCTGGTCGACGCTGTTGTTGGAGGCCCCGTCTATTTCCATCACATCAACGTCGTTTCCATTTTGAATCTGCTGGCAGGAAGTGCAGCTGTTGCACGGCTCGGCGCCCCTGGGGTTAGCGCAGTTTACTGCTTTGGCCAGCAGGCGGGCGGTGGTTGTCTTTCCGATTCCCCGGGGACCACTGAACAAAAAAGCATGCCCCAGGCGGTTGTTTTCAATACTGCGTGTTAAAGTACGGGTAATATGATCCTGCCCGAGGACGTCGGAAAACTCTTCCGGCCGGTATTTACGGGCAAGTACTAAATAACTCACGGTTAATATCCTTCCCGAAACAGATTTTATAATAAAAGGGCGTGCACACCGAGATTGAACCGGACCCGGAACGGGCCATACTCCGGCGAGCCGCTCGGGCTAAGGCCCCCTGCAACATTCCGGAACACTCCTTACCGCTGCTCCCTCCCGGGCCTGACGGGGTTCGAAGCGCCGAAATCTGCAGGGCTCAGCCGTCGGCACGGTCATGCCGAAGCGGTCCCGGCCAGTCCAGCCCGCAACCGGTGCATAAGCTCCGCGTCAAGCGGTTTTCGGATCCAGGGAACCGCTAACTCCCCGCATAGCACGCCCTGTATTTGATTATCACAGCCTAAAATTATACCTTACCTCCACCAAACAATTAACCCCACCATAAAAACAGCTTAAAGCTGAACATATCGTACGAGGACTTTAGGAACTAATTAAGGTGTGGTAGGATAGGGGCACTATGGGATATCCAGTCAGGGAATATGTGGAAGATTATTGGTATCATATCTACACCAGGGGGCAGCGGGGGGAACCTCTGTTCTTTGCGCCGGAAGATCGGATCCAATATTTAAAACTCCTGGATGGCGAACTGAATAGACGGGGCGGAAACATCGGTTCGTTTTGTTTAATGACCAATCATGTTCATCTAATGCTGCGGATGGGCGAGACATCGCTCGGTGAGATACTGCAGTATGCCCATTCAAAATATGCTCGTGATTTTAATGCCCGGAGAAAAACCCGGGGGCACGTCACCCAGGGCAGACCCGGAGTAAAAGTTGTTTTGGATGATTCATATTTATGGAGCCTGGTAGGATATATACATTGTAACCCTTTAGAGGCCAAGGTCACAGAGGAAATCGAAGATTACCGGTGGAGTTCCTGGTATTGGTTTAAGAATGAGACTTGCGGTTGGATAGAGCTGAAAACGTGGCGATATCCGCCAGGGTTTGAAGGTAATAAAAGAGAAATTAAGTTTCACCAGGCAACCGGAAGGACGGAGGGAGCCGAGTGGCCGGGCGGCCGCAAGTATATAGGAACCGAAGAGCAATGGGAAGATTTTGAAGAGAGAAGACAGTCCGGGCGAGAGAAACAGGCGTATCGAGAAAGGAGGGAGCGGCGAGAATTGGAAGAACTGGCCCGGGAAATGACTGAAGGAAGTAAATATACAGTGGATAAATTAAAGGGTCCAAGTCGAAATAGAGATGTAAGCGGAGTCCGGCATAATCTGATGGCGAAGATGTATAAAGAAGGCCACCGTCAGGCGGATATAGCAAGATATTTTAATCGAACACCAAGGACAGTAAGAAAAGCTATCCAGAAGCACCAAGAATAAATAAGTTCCTAAAGTCCTCGTACGATACGTTAGGTTTGGAGGTTTCTTATGGATAATAAATTTGACAAAGCTTTGATTGTCCTGGCGCTGATTTTTCTTGTGGCCGGGTTTTTCCTGGTTGGCAGGGTAGCCTGGAATGTTATCCGGGCAAATGAACTGGTGGCCCGGGAGATACCCGCGGAAACCGGCCGGGTGGTTGTAGAGGATTTATCGGTGGATACCGGGGGTTATCTGCAGGTTGGATATACCCTGCAGGTAGAGTCGGATTCCACCCGGGAACACGAGGGTGATATCCCAGCGGGCGATTGGGTGGCCGAATTCCGATATCCTTATGAATACCGGCTGCTGGGGGGAGAAGAGCGGAGAATTCGCACAAATTCTGGTTATTTAACTCTTGATAGCAAAAGGTACACTTCCTGGCACGACAGCAGTGCGGATTCGGAGTCGGGATTTGTCCACCTGACTGTATATGATGATAAGTTTTCAGTTGATCAAGGTGAGAATCTGCGCTTCGAGGCTGAAATTGATTTTGAGGATCCCGAGTACGAGTCTGAATTAATCTCAGCCAGAATTTATTTCTACGATAATGTTACCGGGCTGCTTGATCACCTGGTAAGCATTGGTCTGGCTAACTTGTTTTTTACCATTGCAATTATTCTTGGGATTGTAGGATTACTAAAGTTAACCTCTTCGGATGAAACCAAAGGGACCGAAGAGAGCCCGAAAGAAGATACCCCCGGTGAAGAGTCCTCCGGGGAAGATATATACCAGAACGGTGTTATTAACTTTTTGATAAAATATCCTTTTGCGGCCGGCAAACGTTCATTTTTTATTACCGCCGGTTTGCTTATTATCAGTTTCTTGATCTTGCCGGTTGTAATTCTTTTGGGTTATTTCTACCGGTTGACTCGCTGTGCGGCCGCGGGTGAGCCGGCGCCACCCGAATACGGTAATTGGAAATCGCTACTGACAGACGGTGGACTGGCACTAATAAACCAGTTACCTGTTTTAATTCCGGGAGCCTTACTTCAGATTTTTCCCTATTATTTTTCTTCCGGAGTTGATGATTATACGTTGTTTTTCTCTTATGCGGCTGTTT
>CAZKRS010000139.1:0-4014 GCA_964555265.1 uncultured bacterium
CAGATTAAAGCTACCACTATCGCCACCCTGGTAACCGTGGCCGTGGTTTTTCTCCTCCAGGTGAATGTTGCCGAAGCGGTTCCTCTTGTGGCCACCGGACTTGCGGCTGCAATTACCATCCTGGTCTGTCTTCAGCTGAATTTTGCCGAGGGCAACGTTGTCGCTTTGTTTACGGTTATGTATCTGTTTGTTCTCACCGAGGTCATGGGACAATCCTTCTGGGGTATGATTCACCTGCGTTATTTGACTATTCTGGTCGGGATAGGGGCCGCCACTGTTCTTAATTTTATTTCCTCCTTATTTCGTTACCAGGACCGTCTCTATTTGAATTTGATTCATAGTACCGAGGAGGTTACCAGGCGGGTAAAGAGGGCGGTGGAAATAATAGAGCGGATGGAACCGGGAAATATCCGGGAAGATTTATTGGATGAGGAGCTGAGTAAATATAGCCCGGCTTTTTCCTCCCTGCGGGCGATTAAGGAGGATCTGAAGGAAATATCCCGGGAGGAAAAATGGAAACTTGGAGTCAAGGATAAAGAAAAGAGCCCCCGAGATTTTCTACATCGTAACCTGATGTATGATTTGAACGATATCAGCCATTACAGCTGGGATTTGATCCTGAATATGCTTGATTTCAAGGGATCGGAAAAAATATTCAATGAAATTGTATTAACTTTAAAGAGAACGGCAAGTCACCTGAAAGAGATTAAAGGCTGGTTTGAAGAGCTGCAACTGCCTGCAAGCGAAAGTCTGCGGGAAGAAGAAAACGAGAGAATTGATAAGCTGACCGATATAATTTCCGAGTATGCAGAAAAAAAGAACGACCGGGCGGCAACGGTGGTTACCCTGCTTACCGATCTTGTCCACCTGGAGATTACAGTGATCCAATTTCAGAATCATGTTCAGCAATATATAAAAAATCGTTCGTAAAGGAAAATAAAAATGGGATTTATGCTTCACGGCGAGTGGCAAAACGAGTGGTATTCCCACGATGAAAAGGGAGAATTCCAGCGGGAAAAAACTGTTTTTCACGACTGGATATCCCCGGATGAATCGGACTATTCACCCGGACCCGACCGCTACCATCTCTATGTAAGCTGGGCCTGTCCCTGGGCCAGCCGGGTCCTTTTGACCTGGAAATTAAAGGGCCTCGAGGATGTGATAGGACTTTCGGTGGTCGATCCCTATATGGGCGAGGAAGGGTGGGAATTCTCGGACGGGGACGGCTGTATTTACGATACCGTGAACGGAGCCGACTATTTACGAGAAATATATCTGCTTGCCGACGGGGATTATACCGGCCGGGTAACGGTGCCGGTGCTGTGGGATAAAAAAGAAGAAACAATTGTGAACAACCAATCCGATGAGATAATGCGGATGCTGGATCTTCATTTTGATTCCTGGGCTGAGCATGATCGAAATTTTTATCCTGAAAAACAGCGGTCAAAAATAGATGAAATTATCGATGAACTGTATGATCCGATCAACAACGGCGTTTACCGGGCCGGGTTTGCCGGCAGTCAGCAGGCTTATGAAAGAGCTGTTGATGATCTTTTTGGGGCCCTTGATCGGTGGGAAGAAGTCCTGGATGACCGGCGTTATCTCTGTGGAGACAGACTTACCGAGGCCGATTTCTGCCTGTTTACCACCCTTTATCGTTTTGATCCGGTATATTATATACATTTCAAATGTAATCTCCGCCGCCTGGTCGATTATCCCAATTTATGGGGTTATACCCGGGATATTTATCAAACCCCGGGAGTTGCCGAAGTCTGTAACATGGACCATGTAAAAGAGCATTATTACACCAGCCATTCTCACATCAATCCTAAAAAAATTATTCCGTCCGGTCCCCGGATAGACTACAACAAACCCCACGATCGTGATCTGTAAAAAAAAGATTAAAGTAATTTGTCCGGTTGTCGATACTAAAATAGGGTAGTTAATACTTTCGTCGTGACGAGGAAGAATTGATTGCCTCCCGGGAGCACAAAATTACAGGGAGGTGCCGGGCTATGAGCATTACATTCACCGGACTTGCTTCGGGGTTGGATACGGGGGATATAATTGATCAGCTGTTAGCAATTGAAGCCCGACCGATCCAGCGTTATGAAAACCGGATTGAGGAGACAGAAGAACTTCAAAATGCATTTCGTGACCTGAACAATCGGGTCTCCAACCTTTCAAATCGAGCGAGCGATCTTGCCGATTTAAATACTTTTGAATCGATGGGAGCTAAGAGTTCCGACCCTGAAATTGTCAAAGCCTCCATAATAGATGACACAAGGGCTACTTCCGGGACGTATGATATTTTTGTAGAATCACTGGCCAGCCGTGCCCGGACTCGCAGCGGGGCTTTCCTTCAGAATCAAAAAATGGCCACTGATTCAGGAGAAACAATGCGTAGTGATTACCGGGTGACGGGGGGCGCCGGCAGCAGCTTGAATTTGGATTCCCCGGACTTTCTTGATCAACTCAATTACAATGTTGAAACCACCGGTGAGGGCAATGAAGACTTTTTTGTTCGCCAGGATACGGCTGAGGGGATGGTTGGAGTCAGCATAGATCTGGATTCCGTGGAAAATTTCAGCGAATTAATTGAGTTGATCAATGATCCCACGGTCGGGCCCGCAGACCACGATGCCATCCTGGAATACGATGGTGCGGGTGAGGACCGCTCGACACTTGCCGATCCAGAAAACTGGTCGATGAATCTCCAGTATCATTCCGATATTGACCGGTTTACGATGCATGCTACCGAATCCCATCCGGATGCCGATGGCGGTCGAACCGTTGAACTGGCCGATGCCACCGGCGGGGAAGGTTTTTTCCAGCGGATAGGTTTTGCTTCCGACCAGTTTATCCATACTTTTGACCAGACCCAGACCGATTACGGAAAAAATTTACTCTCGATTGATCCAAATGTTGCCCTGGATTCTGCGGCTTTTCAAAGTCCCGTTGAAGAGGAGGGGACAATCAGGGTTAACAACACTGAAATCCAGTGGAATGCGGAAGAGGACAGCCTGGAGGATATAATAACCCGGATTGATGAAATGACTCCGGGCATAAATGCCAGCTATAACTCGGCAACCGACCGGGTCACACTTGAAAATCAAGATACGGGAGACGGGGAAATTGTGGTTGAAGATTTAAGCGGGAACCTGGCAAATGTTTTGAATTTACGCCAGCCGGGCGAAGAAACAACTTACCAATCAGCGGGCGATTATACTTCGGGCGAAGATGCTGTGGTTTTGGTTGATGGCGATATTGTGACTTCTCACAGCGATACGGTAAGTTTTTCCGGTATCCAGCTTGAGTTGCTGGAGCTTTATACGGAAGCTGAAAATCCGGACGATCCGCTGGAAGTGGAGGTTTTCAACGATACTGATGCCATAATTGATGAAGTGGAACGTTTTGTTAATCAATATAACAGTGTCATTGAATATATTAATCAGCGCAGTGTTGTTAATGTTTCAACCGAACCTGGCGGTGATGCAGATGATAGAGATTCAGGGGTTTTCGTTGGCGCTTCATTACCCCGAGATTTACAGGCCCGCCTGGCCCGGATAGTAACGGATAGATATGTTGAACCCGGGGGCAACGATTTATATACTGCGGCGGATGTGGGGATTCAGCAGGTGGACCCCCGCCAGGTGTCCCGTAGAGATCGCAGTAAACTGGAGTTTGATCGTAATGTTCTTCGCGAACAGTTGGAAGATAATCCTGATCAGGTGCGAGAATTTTTTGTTTCCGCTCAGGAAGAGGGAGATACTGCCGATGGGCTGGCCACTACGTTAGAGAGTTACCTTGAGGGGATGATTGATTCGAACGGTATAATTGCCAATCGAATTGACGGGTTTGATTCCCGGATTACTAACCTCCAGGAGAGGATAGAGCGCCGAACGCAACGGCTGGAAAGCCGGCGTTCAATACTGCAGCGTCAGTTTATGCAGATGGAATCAATGCTGGCTGGTTTGCAACAGCAACAGGACAGTTTAATGATGAGCCTGGGAC
>CAZKRS010000140.1:0-3987 GCA_964555265.1 uncultured bacterium
GGATGCTGGTATGTGTTTTATAGGGTTTTTAATCTTGCTTGTGATTTCTTTGCTTGCGGCTGCCATAGTTTATTTTGGCTGCAGTCTCAACGTTCGAAAGGGGGCGTCGTCTTTTATTTCCCAGTGGATTGTAGCCTTTATTGGGGCCCGGTTTGGACATCTTGTTCTTGGCCAATGGTTTGAACCGGTAGTGTACGAGAGTAACGAGGTTACTCTCTATATAATCCCCGCTTTCCTGGGAGCCCTGGCACTTCTGGTCCTGGTTATTGATGCTGTAAAAAGTTTAAAAGCTGCATCTGAGTCTTCTGAAATATAATTTTTTCTCCCCCCGGGATAGTGTTTATCCCGGGGGTTATTTTCCTGGAATAAATAATGGTGTTATTCTGTTATTGTTATTGAAATTTGATTTTTGCGCCCATTTGTCTTAAACTATTTATGAAAATACTACGAATTTTGCTGGTTCTTTTACAACTACCGGGAGGTAAATTTAATGAGAATAACCCTGGAGTATGTCGATCCACTCGATATAAAAGGGCTGGATAGTGGCGATACGATCAGGGTTCAGAAGGGGCTTACGCTCAATGATTTTGTCGATAAACTTGAGCTTGACGGGCATTCCCCCGAGGAGATTAAACCGGTAGTAAATGGTGAAGAAGTTTCATTTTCCTGGAATCTGGATGATGGTGATAAGGTCCAGTTCATCCCTGATTTTTAAAATTATCCCTCCGCGCTAAAGTTCTTCCGGTTAACGGTCTTTCCCGATTCTAATTCACTTTACCTTTTTAGTTTATTCTGGCATTATATACCGGCGGATAAGATTGTATTTCTTAAGGGAGCTGGTATTGATGCAGCAGAATAAGATGATCATGTATTCTTTGCTGGCCGTGGTGGTTGTTGCGGCCGGGATTTTAGTAATAACTGTTTATTCCCCGGTAGAGGTGGTGCCAGCACCTGATTACCTGGCTTTTTTTCCTGAAGATCCGTTAATTCAGTTTGAGTCGGAAGGTTTAAAAAAATTACCCGGGGCGGTTAGAAACCTGGAGATATTCACCAAAAGCAAAGAGGTGGGCTTGCCGGATGAATTTCGATCCCATCTGGAGGAACTGCTGGAAGAAGAAGAGGTCGTTTCGGCTGCCAGGGAAAAAATTAAAGAGATAACCGGTTTTACCACCGGAAAGTTATCTGCCGGTCTTCTCCAGGGCCGGGAAGGTAATATCCAGCTTCTTGCTGTTTTGCCGCTTGATCGGGACCCGGATATTACCGAGGAAAAACTGAGGGAAGGCGAAGGACAACTGCCGGAGTTCATCCGGGAACACTGGCTGGATGAAATTGAAGAAAATCTGGTTTATGAGACAGGAAGTACAGACGGCGTGGAAATCCATTCTTTTTATGCTCAAGATGCGCCCGCATTTTTGCAGACCTCCCTGGCGGTTACCCCGGAAAATTACCTGCTGGTTGGAATTGGTCGCCGGGCGGTTGAGGATGCCCTGTATCGCCGGGATACATCCGGTCCGGTCTATTCCATACTTTCGGGGAACGATGAGGAACCACGGATGGCTTTTTCGCTTGATCAACGTCTTCTTTCGGTTCTTGTTTCCCGGGCCGAAGAACATATCGGCAGTAATATGGAGGATAAAGTTTCGTTTTCCGGTATCCGTGAGAAACTGGATGAACTTTTTGCCGGCCTTAAGCCGGTTCAGATGCAACTCGGATTTCAGGATGGGAAAATTCTGTTACAGTCTGAACTCAATTACGAGCTCCAGCAACTGCATCCGCTCCATGAGTATTTTCTTGATATTACCCCCGTAACCTCCTACGACAGCAGCCGGTTTTTTAGTGAGAACACAGTTTCTTTTGGAGCCCGACCGCTTCCCCGGCCGGGTGAGCTGTATCGCCGTTTGACTGAGACGGTTGTCGATATGGCAAATGCCGGCGCCGGCGAAGATGTGAAAGGTCAGGTGGACCAGGGAATTAGTTTTTTCAGAATGTTTCTTCCCGAACAGGAAATTGAGGATTTATTGAATACCATTGACGGGGAAGTTGCTTTTGGTTCGGTTCTGGCCTCTGATTTCACCGGCGGGGAAATTGAACTTTCTATGCTGGCCGGACGCACTCTTGTTGTCCTGGAGCTTACCGATTATGAGGATTTTGCTTCCCGGTTGGAAAATTTCAATCAATACGAACTGTTTAATTTTGATCGCACTTCCGGCCGTATTTCTTTTGCCGGCGGGGAAATGGAACTGTTTTTGGATAACCGGGCTAACTGGCTGCTGATCAGTGACAGTGAAGAGGCTCTTGCGGAGAGCCGGGAAGTTTATGACAGTGGAAATAATCTTCAGAATTATCAGGCCTACCGTGATATTCGGGCTGAACAGCCGGCGTCTGTAAGTGAGGTGGGTTATTATTCGCTTGCCCCTTATGCTTCACTTCTTGAACAGGGGGCGTTTGCCGATGAGGTTCCGCAGGAACTGGGTGATTTCTATGAGGATATTCAACCGATGCTGGCCCGCCTGGCCGGGGAGTTATCGCCTGCTTCTGCCTTTTCGGTTAACGACCCGTCAGCAGGTCAGGCGCGCTCGACTCTGGAGAGTCCCGGCGGAACAATCCTTATCCTTGGCATGCTAAGTGCCCTGCCGGACATAGCGGACGCACAGGATGAAATGCTGGGAGCTGCTGAGGATGTCCGGATTTCTGCCGCTAAATCTGAGATAGCCACCGTCCAGTCTGCCTTTATCCAGTGCAGTATGGATAATGACTGTGATGAAACTGAGTTAAACGAGAGCTGGTCTAATTACCTGCCGGAGAAGATCTGGTCGGATGATGTTTCCCCCGGCTGGGAAATTGTTGTCCGGAACGATGATTTGAAGGCTGTTTACCTGCGGGATGTCGGGGGAACCTGGACGGACGAGGCCTCCAGCCGGGGCCGGGGTATGGTTTATTTGCCTGAAGAGGGGAAGTTTTATGCCCATAGTTGTGATCTTGAAAAGTTTGATAGACTGCAACTGGATTAATTTAAATATTTATCCGGTGGAAACCGTATGAATTTCCTGCTGTATTTTGCAGGGGGGGTTGCGGTTTATCTGGGCCTGCTGCTGGTAATATTAGCCCTGGTCCTGGAAATTTATGCTCCTGAATCCCGTTCTTTAACCTGGGTTGTTCGACTGCTTGCCCTTGCCGGGATAATTTTACTTGGGGCCTCATCGCCCGCTGTCCCTGTTTTTGTGTCTGTTCTCTGGGGATTTCTTTTTGTTTCCTGGCGGATTTGTTCCAACCAAAATAATTACCGGACCTCTTTTTTCTATAGCTACCTGCTGGTACTGTTTATCCTGTTTAACATCGTTTTGCTGGCGGGATCCATATATCGCAGTTTTCTACCGCCCGTTCCGGCTCAATCGCCCGCCCGGTTGCTGGTAATTGGCGATTCACTGACTGCCGGAGAGCATTACGACTCTATAGATAAATACTGGCCGGGATACCTGGAAGAAAAAGCTGAATTTCCCGTTGAAGTTCTTGCCCGGCCCGGCGCCCGGCTCACCGATGGCCGCCAGATGCTGGCAAAATGGCTGGAAGAGGAAGATAATGCCCGCCCGGGAGAGACTGCCGTTGTGGTCCTGCTGGGCGGAAATGATCTGCTGGCACAAGAAGCGACCGCTGATTTTGAAGATGATTTCGAAAGTTTATTGAAAATAATCCCCGCCGGTGAAAGTTCCGTCTATATCTTTGAGCTTCCCCGCCCGCCGCTGAGCGGAAAATACGGACTTATCCAGCGCCGCCTGGTTGAAAAGTATAACTTCCGTCTGATCAACAGGATTCATCTGGCCCGGGTAATGTTTCCAAAAGAAAATACCACGGATGGTATTCACCTGAGTCAAAAGGGACACCGGCAGCTAGCCGGGTTTGTTCAGACACTTTTCGAATAATTTTCGACATATTATAATTTTTTTGATAAAATTCAGGTTCGAATAGTTCTTTTAAAATAAGTTTTCT
>CAZKRS010000141.1:0-3975 GCA_964555265.1 uncultured bacterium
ACCCGCAGTGTAAGCAGAAAAAAAAGTTCAAAAGGAGTAAACTGATCCAGCCAGCGGCGGGGTGCACTATCCAGATGATCCACGAATTTATTTTCTGCCAGCGGTTGATTATTAATTTTCAATCTTTCGCCGGGATGAACCAGGTGGGGAGAAACCAGAGAGACAACATTTTTACCCAGGGCTGAAAAAAGTGAACCAAGGTAATGTACCACGGAACCCTTACCGTTAGTTCCCACCACCTGGACCGGGCAGGAATCGACATTTTCAACCAGCCGGAGGGCTTCCTCTTTTACCGGCTCCAGCTCTTTTCTGACCGGCCGTTTTTTTAATTTTTCAAGAAAAGCCTGGTAACGCTCGGAGTTTATATCAGCAGCCATGGCAGATAAAAAAATATTTATAGTGAGATTTAATTATCCCGGAGGTATTCTTCGCCAATCTGAATATCATCGACCACACCGATAACAAAGCCCCGGACCGGGGCCATATCATCCTCGAGAATCATCCGGGAGGGACCGCCATCATCAACCATGAGAACGGTATCGCCCACTCCGGCGTTTATATTTTTATCCAGGCACATATAGGGTATACCGCTGGTTTCGTCGGTAGTGGGATCGTAATGCTTTACCAGGAGCATTCGCAGCGGTTCAAGAGAAGGATGGCGCCGTGTTGCCCAGGTTCGACCAACTACAACTCCTATTTCCATCAGTTATCAACCATATCCACGCCATCGATAATCCCACATATACTTGCGTCACTGGGTGGCGTTTTCTCTCCCAGGGCGACTCCTGCTTCACGGGATTCGACATAAAACACGAACTCCCCGGCCCCCGAACCGACCGAATCAGTGCAGATTATCGGATCACCGACGTCGTTCTTTTTCCAGTCGGTGGGTTGGACAACCAGGAAACGTTCGCCCTTAAAATTGGGATATTTCCGGGTGCAGACGACCCGGCCAATTACACGGCCCGGTTTCATTAACTTTCGCTCTCCTCTTCCGATTTGCTGTACACGTTTTCGCCCCCCACCTCGACAAGATCCACAATAGCCATAATCACACAATCGGTGGGCCTGTTTTCAGTCAGGTGTGTCTGGCGGGCGGTGCTTCCGGTAGCAAACAGGACCAGCTCTCCCTCGCCGACTCCAACTGCATCAACCCCGACCTTCACGCCCCCGTTAGGATTCATGTCAAGATCAACCGGCTGAAGGACCATGAACTTGCGCCCTCTTACCTTCTCCTCTTTCCGGGTAGCAACAACATTTCCAATTACTTTTGCAAATTCCATTTGTACCCTCCATGATATTATTTGCAGGACAACTTTGTTTTTGGTTCAGGTTACAGTAGAATTTATCATAAAAATTAAAATTTGCGAATAAACTTAACCCGCTCGACATCTGCCAAAAAACTGGCGGGACGGAAGAAATTAATCAGCCAGTTGACGGACGTTTTTTTCAAAATCAGAAAAATCAAACCCGGGATTATCCGGGGGACCCTGGAATTGAAGCGGTGGAAACCCTTCCGCTATTAATACCCAACCGGCCGGCCCTGCAATTTCCAGCGGTCGATCCGTGAGAGGGTGAATATATAGCTCCCCTTCAAAATATCTGCCGGTCCCGGAACCGGTTATTTCCAGGAACAATTCTCCGGAATACAGCTCAATTTTTTCAATTTCAAGCCGCCCTCCGTTCAGCTTAAATTCCGCCTCCAGCCGGTGAAATCCCGGATCATCATCAATAATTTTTTCTGCAGAATCAACATCCAGCTGCTGGCGAACAATCTGGTTAACCTCCCTTAGTAACTCCTTAAGCGGGGACTGTTCATAAGAAAAATCGGTAGACTCCAGCCTGAAATTGCCGGTTACTGTATCAAATTCAAGAGGTGAACCGCTCATAACGGCCTGGAGATCGGCATTCCCGCTGAGCAGCGCCTCCAGGCCAAAACTCTCGAATAACTCAGCCAGATCAATTGAAGCGAACCGGGACCAGAAATCAAAATGGTCGGGCGATTTTTCAAAAATAAGACTCCCCCCGCCCCATCCGGCAAGCGTACGGGCCGAAAAACTATTGACCACCAGCCGGTCCTGTTCAGCTCTCACCCGGCCCCGGACTTCTTTTAGCTGATATCCAAAAATATTTAAAAACTCAGAATAAAGATCCCCTTCCCAGAGCTGGGCCGGAAAATCAAAATAGTCAATATTAACATCCAGCTTTCCACCGGCTCTCCAGTCGGGTGGAAAAAACCAGGGAAAATCAACCCAGTTCGAGAACTCTTCCACCGGGCCGGCTGCATCTGCTTCAAAATTTAAATTCTGCCCTAAAATATTCTCCAGGGGATTATTATAAACCTGCAAATCACCGGTTATGCCGGCAGTGGAAAATTCCAGCCGGGGAAGATAAAAATTTTTGCCGGTTAAAATAAATCGGGCCGGCTCGAAATTGATAGTTCCCCGGGGCGTCTGGAGTTTTATACTCCCGGTTTTTGCATGCCCCTTTAAAAAATCCCCCGCCGAAAGCGAACTGAAACTAAAATCAAAATTATCAATCTGACCCCGGGGAACCCAGGTCTGGTATTCTTCGGGAATACAGCCGCCAAGCAGGGTATACAGAGGTGCAACTGATATTTTTTCACCCGTGAAATCTCCTCTGTAGACCGGCGGACTGTCGATAGTGGTTTCAATTTTAAACCGGGCCGAAGGACTGGAGTGGGAAAACACCGGGGTATCTATTTTCAAAGATAAAAAATTATTGTAAGAATTGAATTCAAATTTACCGGGAAGTTCAACTCTGCCGGACCGCTCAAGCCAGCAATACTCTCCTCCGGCAGAAATTTCCGGCAATATAGCTCCTTCGGCGGTGATTTTTTCCTCACCGGCCGAAAATTTATCCAGGCGGGCGGATATTAATTCAATATGCGGAAACAAACCAAAATTATACCGATCAAAAAGCAGGTGATGAATTGTTTCAGGGGGAATAAAATTGAGCTTCAAATCCTGGAATGAAACTTTTCTACTGTCACGGTCCAGGTAAAATTTTCCGGCAATATTTCCCTTTCCAAACTGGAGATTACCGAGATAACCGGTCCACCGGCCCGCTGACCGACGAGTAAAATCAATCTTCCCGAGAGAATAACGGTCAATCATTTCACCTTCAGAACCGGTGACAAGAAACTCCACCCGCTCAAAATCCCAGTCCCAGAAACCCGGTTCATAAAACCGTTCAAGGGGGGCCGTTTTTAACCAGGGTGTTTCATAAATCAACCCCTCTGCTTTTTTTCGGAGCAACCGACCGGGTAAAAAAACAGCCACCCCGGTAAGATTTAATTCATCCACCGGTATTTTTCCCTGTAAAATATTATGCCAGCTAACACCGGCATTGAGCTGCTCGGCTGTTATGACCAGATCCCGGTGGCCCCCGGCGTTGTTGACTTCAATTTTTTTAACTTCCAGCCCGTCCCAGAAGGAAAAATTTAAACGATTGAAAGTAACCTCCCCGTTAATAGTTTCTTTTAGCACATATTCCAGGGTTTCAGGGGAATAAATTCTTGAAAAGCGGTAGAGAAAAACAGAACCAAACAGAAAGACAGCGAGAAGCGATATGATAATAGCCGGAAGAAAAATTTTCCTGTTAAACATGATTTATTTTTGTCATAAGACAACCAGGAGCTGACAGAATTATTTTAATTACAGACATGAGATTATCCGGTTTTAACAGAGTCTGCCAACCAGGATAATTAAATCCAGCTCCCCATCAGGCCGACGGGTAACCGAACCGTCAAACACAACTTCCCGGATTTCGCCGGCGGGGAGTTTAAATTTTAACCTTAAGTTTTTAATATTCCCCCGGTCAACTATCTGTTCCAGCCGGGAACGGACAAACGGCAGCTCTTCCGTCTCGCCGGCAAAAAGTTCATTGGCCGCAAGTCCAACCATTTCTTCTGCTGTGCGGTCAAACAAATCAGCCAGGGCTCCGTTGACTTTT
>CAZKRS010000142.1:0-3910 GCA_964555265.1 uncultured bacterium
GGGACCGCTTTGAAGGACAGCTTCCATCCCGGGATTATCCAGCTTTTCCGGGTAATTTTCACGGAAATACTGCTGGCAGGCGGGGATGTTGTCTTTGACATATTTTATAGAATCGTGAAAGAAACTGACGACTTTTTGAATTTTATTGGGAGCCAGGTCAATCATTTCATCTGCAACCACCAGGGTAAGCCGGCCATTTTCAGGAAGTCCAAAATGAGTAAAAAACCAGAAATCTATTGGAGAGCCCTCCTGCTGGAGAGCCACACCTTCGGGGACAATATCAGCGGGAAGCAAAACATCAGCCTCTCCGGCCGCCAGGGCTTCGATTCCCCCTTCCGAGGAGCGTATAAATTCTGGTTCAGAAAGATCATCCGGTTTTAGGCTATCATCCAGGCTCAAAAGGAGTTTACGGGCTATTTTTTCATTTATTCCCTGGTACATTATACGTTCGGCATTTTTAAGATCCCGGGGTTCTTGTAAACCGGCGTCCTCACGATAGATAACCCCGGACTGGGTATCCATCAGCCGGGCCACGGCGGTCAGGTTGCCCCCCTGTAAATATTCATTCAACAAGAACAGGGGCTGGGTAAGCATGAACTGGACTTCTCCTTTGTAAAGTTTTTCGAAGCCAGAAAAAACCGAATACGGCTCCACCACCTGAAGTTCGAGGTCCTGCCTGTTTTTCAGGCCCGATTTTTCTCCGATAAGAAAGGGCAGATGATAGGGAAGTATTTTTCTTTCCAGAAGTATGCTTGTTTCTTCCATGTTTGATCAACCCTCGAGTGAATTATAAGTCCAATTGATTGCAATGAAGCAGGTAAGCAGGATAAATTATATCAGAATTTATTTTCCAGGCAATAAGTGCAGCCGAAAAATTAAATCTGTATATTTGAAATAATTTTCTGTTACAATTAATAGAAAATAATATTTCTATTATCGAGGTGTAATTACCACTGGTTACCAAAACGAATCAAGATTCTCCGAAGATAATCCAGGGAGGAATGGGCATAGATGTTTCCGGCTGGCGACTGGCGAAAGCTGTGGCTCGCCAGGGTGAGATTGGAACTATTTCCGGAATCTGTCTGGACACTGTTATGGTTAGAGAACTTCAGGACGGAGATCCGGACAACCGACTGGACGCCCTGGAAAAATATCCCGATACGGAAATAGTCGAGGAAATTATTGACAAATATTACGTGGAAGGGGGAATTGCGCCCGACCAGTCGTATAAACTTCTGCCTGTGCATCGTTCAGAGTCACCCCGCTGGAACCAGAGAGTTCTAAGCGCAGCAACTTTTAGCGAAGTGGTGATGGCCAGGGAAGGCCACGGTGGTATTATTGCCATGAATTTAATGGCCAAACTGAAACGTTATACTCTGGCCGGTCTCTATGGTGCTATGCTCGGCGGTGTAGATAAAATTTTAATGGGAGCCGGGATACCGGCAGAAGAAGCCAAACAACTCCTGAAACTGGCCCGGGGCGAGAAAGCCTGCCTTCAACTTGAAGTTGACACCTCTTTACTAGCGGAAGATAAATCCTACTATTACCACCTTGATCCTGGAGATTTGCTGGAAAATCCATCCGAACTGGAGAAACCGGATTTTTATCCAATAGTATCTTCGGACGGACTGGCCCGGATTTTAAACCACAGGCTGACGGAAGAAGCAATTGACGGCTGGATTGTGGAACGCCCGATTGCCGGGGGGCACAATGCTCCGCCCCGAAATAAAAATTACGACAAAGATGGCACGCCGCTTTACGACGACCGGGATGATGCGGACCTGGAAAAGATGAGAGAGTTAAAAAGACCTTTTTACCTGGCCGGAGGATTTGGGTCGCCTGAAAAACTTAATGAGGCTCTTGAAGAGGGAGCCAGCGGAGTTCAGGTTGGTTCACTTTTTTCACTGACCAATGAATCAAATTATCCGCCTCCGGTTAAAAAACGGTTGATAAAGGAAATTCACCGCGGAAATGTATCTGTTCGGACAGATGGTCGTATTTCACCCACCGGTTTCCCCTTCAAAGTAATAGAACTGGAAAAAACACTTGGTATAAAAGAAAACATGAGGAAGCGCCGCCGGATATGTGATTTGGGTTATTTAAGGCAACTGTATGCGCGAAAAGACGGTAGCATAGGTCACCGCTGTGCCGCAGAACCGGTAGAAAATTATGTTAACAAAGGGGGGCAAAAAGAAGATACCAGGGACAGGGGGTGTCTCTGTAACGCTCTTTTTTCCAATATAGGTCTGCCCCAGATGCAGCCGTGGGGCGAAGAAGGAAAGATACTAACAGCAGGCGATGAGCTTGTTAACCTCTCCCTGGGCAGTGTTGAGGAACCCGAATATTCAGCAGAAGATGTTATAAATTATCTTCACGGAGACCAGGAATAAACATTACTGGTTTTTAACCAGCCGGGTAAAGGTAATTACTGCAAAAATTCCAGCCAGCAAAGAAACAGAAGCAGCCAGGATAAGACCTGTTGAATAATTACCCGTCATTTCCAGCAGATAACCACTTGCCGCCGGTCCTGCGGAGCCCGCCAGTCCAAAAGCCAGAAACACAGGGGGATAAACGCTGCCAACTTTTTCAGAACCATACCTATCGGCTAAGTAAGTAACGTAAACAACAAAACAGGCGGCAAAACTAAAACCGGCAAAAAAAGAGAAAAACAGGAAAAGATAAGTGGTAAATGAAAATAAAAACAGGCCGAAAACAGACAGGCTGATAGAAAAAAGCGAACCGGGGATTGCCCGCCAGCCAACCCGATCGGCTATCCAGCCCCAGATTATTCTTCCGGAAGAATTACCGGCGGCAAAAATACTTATTGCCAGGGCCCCCAGCCAGTCGGTATAACCTTCAAATAAAGCCATGGGTTTTAAGTTCCCAATTACTACCAGACCCCCGGTGGCTGCCGAAAACAAGGAAAAAGCCAGTAACCAGAGGAGGGGGTTGGAAAAAAGAATTTTGAAACGGATATTTTTGTCAGAATCAGTTCCGGCGCCGGGAGGATATTCTAAAACCAGGGCCGAAATAATTATCAGGGTTCCATAACTATAGCCGGCCAGTTCGAATATATTTAATGTTGAAAAATTAATACTGTAAAGATATTCGATTATCCAGGATAAAAAGATTGCTCCGGCGCCAAAACCGGCCACGGAAAATCCGGTCACCAGCCCTTCGTTTTCCGGGAACCATTTCATGCAGGTAACCAGGGGAGTTATATACCCGAGTCCAATTCCAATACCACTCAGTCCGGAAATCCCGACCAGTATCAACCAGAAATTTCCGCCGGAAAAAGCGGCGGTCAAATAACCGGCCCCGAAAAACAGCCCGGCAATCAAAGCGGTGAACCGGGGGCCCCGGCGGACCAGCAAACGACCGGCATAAATCATAACGGTGGTATTGAGCAGTATTGTCAGACCAAAAATAACCTGGGTCTGGGTTGCACTGAGTCCGTAGGTCTTCTGAAGGGCGGGGACAAAACTGCTCCAGGCATATATACCGCCCAGGCACAGCTGAATTAAAACAGAAAAAATTAAAATTAAATATTTTTTCATGAACTTGACTCCTGGTATATTTTATCAAATACCGGCTTACAGCCTGAAAATCAGGCCCGTAATGAATAAATCAAATCTATTTTATTACTTGTTCGACAGTTAACTATTGATAAAATTATAAAAAATCACCCGGGAGGTTTGATCTTTTATGGAATGTCAGAATTATGAAAAAAACATGGAGATGTGTAATTGTACATACAGTCCCTGTCCCCGCAAAGGGACCTGCTGTGACTGTCTGCATTATCACCGCAAATCCGGGCAGCTGCCGGCCTGTTTATTTCCCGACGATGTGGAAGGTACCTATGATCGCTCCGTAGTGAAGTTTGTGGAAATCTTCCGAGAAAGAGGATCCT
>CAZKRS010000143.1:0-3902 GCA_964555265.1 uncultured bacterium
ATATCGTTTTAACGCCCCTGACTGTCCGGTTACGACGGAGGATAGCGCTGACCCGGTCCTGTTTGAGGTCAAGACCGGGTTGTTCTTCAAGCAGCCGCCCGACTGTCTGCCGGTAGGTATTCCGATCGCACTGGGCCCGGGGAGACTGCACGGCCGGTCCTTTACTTTTGTTTAAAGTTTTAAACTGGAGGCCGGCAATTTCGGTTGCCCGGCCCATGATCCCCCCCAGGGCGTCAACTTCCCGGGCCAGCTGCCCCTTGGCCAGACCGCCAACCGCCGGGTTGCAGGACATCTGGCCGATCAGGTCGTAATTGTCCGTCAGCAGCAGGGTTTTGGCTCCCCTGCGGGCGGCGGCGCCGGCAGCTTCAACCCCGGCATGTCCACCGCCAATAACAATAACATCGTATAAATTATCCATGAGTTACCTCGTTTAGCTGGTTTTGCTCAAAAAGAATCCCTATTATATCAAATCTTACTGGAGGTGTCAGAGACTACGATTTACGTTTTGGGGAAATTCTGATAGATTGAAGGGGATAAAAAAAACAATATTATTAACAACCGGAAGTGACAGTGTCTGCCGCTGGCTGAGGAGGTGCCAGGAAAAATGGATGAGAATTTAGTGTACTACCGGACCGTTCGTGAGGTTCCAACCAGGGGGGAGGCGGTCAGTATTTATGAGTGTGAACCTGAGGGGGAGGAGCTGTGGGTCCGTCGATTTGTCAGTTATATTGAAAAGAGCGACGACTATGACCGCCTGGAAGTAAGCTGGGACATGCAGCTATGTGACGATGATATCGAGGAGGTTTCCCGGGAAGAATTCCAGGAACTCTGGAAATTAAATGAAACTTAGCACCCGTTCAATTGCCGCAACAGTCCCCGGCCGGGGGGAAGCGGAAGAATACTGCCGCCGGCTGGCCCGCGGTCATTATGAGAACTTTACCGTCGTTCTGCCGGGATTAAACAAACAACGCCGCCAGGATCTGAGCAACATCTATGCTTTTTGCCGCTGGGCTGATGATCTTGCCGATGAGATTGAAGATGATGAAAAAGCGGCCGCTGAGCTTGATAAATTCCGTAACTTATTTCTTGACACCTATGAAAACAGAGATCATCGCCGGCATCCGGTTTTCTGGGCTCTGTCAGAAACGATAAACAGACATGATTTATCCCGGGAGCCCTTCCTGGATCTTATTTCTGCATTTGAGCAGGACCTAACCCAGAAACGTTATCAGACTTTTGAAGAGTTGATAGATTACTGTTCCCGCAGTGCCAACCCGGTTGGCCGGCTTGTGCTGGCGGTTTTCGACTGTTTAAACGAAGAAAACGCTTATTATTCGGACATGACCTGCAGTGCTCTTCAGTTGACAAATTTCTGGGCCGATATTCCTATTGATCTTGATAAAAACAGGATATATATTCCACTTGAAGACCTGGAGAGGTTTGATCTTTATCCGCAAGACCTGGAGCGAAGAGAGACCGGGGAAAACTTCCGACGTCTTCTCCAGTTTGAAATAATGCGAACGAGGGACTGGTTTCGAGTTGGCTGGCCGCTGGCGGGACGGGTGGAGTTTCCTCTTTCACTTGCGGTGGAGCTTTTTAACGCCGGCGGCTGGTCGGTTCTGGATAAGATCGAAAAGAACAGCTATAATGTTTTTGAAAAGAGGTGGACAATTGGGACGGCTGAGAAATTTATTCTCGGGCTCCGGGGAATCTGGCGCCGGATCCACGACCGCCAGGCGCCCCCCGGCTGAAATTGAGAAAAATATACAGCAGTGCTGTAAATTAAGTAAGAAAGCCGACAGCACCTTCCATATCGCCTTTATTTTTCTGCCCCGGTATCAGCGCCGGGCTCTGCATGTAATTTACCTGTTCTGTCGCCGCGTGGATGATGCGGTAGACGAGCCCGGTTCAGCCGAGGCCAGCTTAGACCGGCTGGAGGAGCTGGAGCGGGGCCTGGAAGGTCAGCCGGAAGTTGACGGCTCCCCCCTGTGGCCGGCGCTTGGCTGGGTCCGGGAAAATTTTGATATTCCAGTGGAATATTTCCGGGATTTGCTTAAAGGAGCCCGGACCGACCTCCGGGAAGTGAGGCTGGAGTCAATGGCCGAACTGGACCAGTATTGCTACCGGGTGGCCGGAACGGTGGGCCTGATGAGTTTAAAAGTAATGGAGGCCCCAGTCGACCGTCTACGCCCGCCGGCGCTGGCTCTGGCCCGGGCGTTTCAGATTACAAATATTCTCCGGGACGTAGGGGAAGACCACCGGCGTGAGCGCTGCTACCTGCCGCTGGAATTGCTAAAGAAGCATGATGCCCGGCAGGCCTGGGAAAATCGACAGATGAATGCCGGCCTGGAGGCAGTCCTTGAAAAGCTTGCCGGTCGAGCCCGCCAAAATTACCGCCGGGGCGTAAAACTGCTGGCCGAGGTAAGCTGGCGGCAGAGGCTAACCCTGGCCCTGATGACGGCTGCATACAGTTACTATTTGAAACTGATAGAAAAGAACGATTTCCCCGTCTGGGAAAATAAGATCAGCCTGAAAAAAACAGTAATACCCGGGCTAATATTTGACAGTATGCGCACTCTTACAGGAGCGAATGAAAAATGTCTGCAGATATCCTGATAATAGGCGGGGGACCGGCCGGACTGGCCTGCGCCGGCCGGCTGGCCGCCGGCGGAAATGATTTCCAGATCCGGTTGCTTGAAAAAAAATCCCGGCCCGGTGGCCGGATGTGTTCGTATGAAATAGAAGAATTTTCGTTTCCCGTTGATAACTGTCAGCATGTTATTACCGGAAGCTGTGTTGAGAGTCTTGATTTTTTTAACCGGTATGGAGGCGAGGATCTGTTCAGTCGCCGGGAGGGGCTTACGGTTGCCGGGGGAGGACGGGTTAATTATGTTAATAACTGCCGCTGGCCCGTTCCTTTTCATCTTGCCGGTTTCTATAAGGAGCTGGCCGGTATCTCTTTTTCATCGCTTAAAGCGGCGATGAAAATAATCAGCCTGAAAAATGCTCCCCCCCGAAATTATCCCACTGCGGGAAGCTGGCTGAAAGTGAATCAGCCTCCTCATCTGAACAAGAATCTCTGGTATCCGTTGATTAGAAGCTCTTTAAACGAGGAGCCTTCCCGGGTCGCTCTCAAACCATTTAAAAAATGGGTATTTACCGGACTATTGTCTTCCAGGCAGGCATGCTGTTTATATGTGCCCCGTTTCAGCTCGGAGGTTATATTCTCCGGTAAAATAGCTGCCCGTCTTGAGGAAGAGGGAGTTGAAATTGAATATAACAAAGAGGTCAGCCGTATAAATCCCGCCGCCGGGAGTATCAGGCTGAAAAATGGAAAGTTAAGGGAAGCCGATTGGATTGTAAGCGCCGTTCCGCCTTATATTCTTCCCCGGCTGTTACCGGAAAAAATAGAAAATAGTCCCCGGTTTCGGAGTTTGAAAAACTGGGAGTATTCTCCCATACTCACCGTTCATCTTCTGGTTGAGGACGGTGATATTTTTCCTCCGGTCAGTTTCTTAAAGAACGGTTTTTTCGAATGGGCTTTTCAAGACCCCCACCGTAAGGATAAAAATTATCTTCAGCTGATAAAAAGTGCTGCCCACCGTTATAAAGATATGAGGCCCGGCGATGCGGCCGAGAAAGCAAAAAACGACCTCCAGGAGGCTTTTTCGGCGGAGATAAACATACTGGCCAGTAAAGTCATCTGTGAAAAGAGAGCCACAATTTCACTAAATCCGGCGGTTGAGAGGGACAGGTTCGGTCCCCGGTCGGAAGCGGGGCGACTGCTTCTGGCGGGGGGATGGACCGAAGCGGGCTGGCCGGCCAGCCTGGAGGGGGCCGTCAGGTCGGGCCGGAAGGCGGCCGACCTGATCGAACAGAACCCCCTTGACGGATAAAAGGGT
>CAZKRS010000144.1:0-3890 GCA_964555265.1 uncultured bacterium
CACCGGTGGAGGCAAAATACCGGCTGTAGCTGTCCACCAGTACCTCTTCAAACCGGCCCTCCAGGATATCAATCAGGGCCGAATTACGGCTGCAGCCGCCCGTAATCAAAATCCGTTCGGAAGCAGTGCTCGCCAGCAACTCGGTGATTTCATCGGCCATCATGTTACATAAACCGGCCACTATCCTTCCCTTGTCCTCTCCTTTGTTCAGCGCATGGGTGCAGTCACTCTTACAGAAAACCGAACAGCGCCCGGAAACATGGTAGGGGTCGCCGGTTTTTGCAATATCCATCGCCTCTTCAAGTTCCAGCCCCATCCTCTTGATCTGCTGAAGAAAAAACTCCCCCGTCCCGGAAGCACATTTATTACCGGTATGAACATCACTGATCAATCCCCGGGAATCAAGTTCATAAGCAACAAACGTCTCCCCGCCGGCGCTTACTATCGCATCAACATCGGGATGTTTATCCTTTATGAAATCATAGCTCATTTCGACAGCTTCCGGCTCAGCTACAGTCGGCAGATCGACCAGGTCTTTAAATTTTCGGCCGGTCACCGCCACGCTATCCGCTTCCAGGAGATTATTATCTTTTTTGAGTTCTTCGAGAACAGTCGGGACATCCCCCTCGTGGGGACGGGCATAGGTTTTAAACTCTCTTTGACCGTTATTTTCGGGCAGTATCTCGGTAACCGTTATATTTGAAGCCCCCAGGCAAATCCCAACATTTCTCATATTTACACCTCACATGAAAGCAGCCTAAAGCTTAAAGCTAAAAGCTAAAAACAATCACCAAATAGAACAGCCATATTGCAAAATTTTAACTTCTATCCTGAAAACAGTCCAGCTGGTAGGAAATATAAATCCCGAAAAAAAGTTAAATTTTCATTATTTCTCTGAGCAGGGCGGTTGCATAACTGCCGGAAGGAGCTGTAAATTTGAACCGTAAAAATTCTCCCCGGTCATCCCGACCGGCATCCATTTTTAACCCTTCCGGTTTAAATCGCAAAGATCGCCTGGTTCCGCCCACCCGCAACGAACCGGCCTTCCGGATCTTCCCCGGTTTGATACCAAACTTTTTAAAAACTTCCTCTTCTCTCTTCTCGGCTTTATCTTCAGCTCTCATCATCTTGTAACCGGGAAGCGGGCCGGTTGGGCTGATCTCAAAACGATCGGCCCGGGGCTGCTCTTTTTTAACATTATCAACGTTAAAAATTCCTCCGCTGTCATGTTTTTTAGCAACATCCCCGGGAAGAAGCTTATCGATATCCTCTATCCGCCGGGCCAGAACCTCGTTGAAAATCTGGCTCTGGAAGGCGGAAACAAAGAGCCTGCGCAGGCGCTTGGGAACCTCGCTAACCACCACCGGTGGTTTTTTAGTGTTCTTGTAGGCGGCAAGACAATTTCTCCTCTTCTGGCAGCTATAGGGCCAGTATTCAAAAGGGGCTTCATAGTTTCCCGCAGCAAAGAAACGGCGGGCTTCTTTGATATCCTCCGGATCCTCTTCAACCGGTTTGCCGAGATAATAGTCCACAAAATCCTCCAGACGGTCTTTTAGTAAACACTCGCCCAAAATAGCGCTGTCCCCCCGGCGACCAAACCTCTGGGAAGTATAGTAGTTGGGCACCCCGCACCGGGAAAGAATTTCAATTACCTTCCCCGCTTTTTCTATCGCCGTCTTTTCTATCCCGCGAATTTTTATTTCAAATTTATTCCCTTCAAGATGACCGGGACGGAGTTTGTTTCGATGATAATCCAGCGGTTGAATACTTATGTTTTCCCGTTCAAAACCTCTCAAATCTCCGGGACTTATCTGTTCCACGCTCATCCTCTGGACCGTAACCGCCCGGGCGTCCTTGTTCCCCGCCACTCCAATCTCCCCGGGCCTGAGTTCCAGGTAATTAGCCAGGCTACTGACTGCCGCAGGCGTGGAAATGCCTTTCTTTTTCACTTCAAAATAAAGGTGGGCTCCCGCCCCGCCAACCTCATAAAGTGGGACTTCTTGAACCCTGAAATCTTCCGGACAATTTTTTATTTCCCCACCAGTTCCTTCAATATTCCCCGTAAGATACGGGAGTTTTTGGCAGCGATAGGGAAAATAGGATTGAAGTGTCATTCCCCGGTCCCGAGCAGCTTCTCTAAAAACTCAACCGGGCCGCTTCCGCCTTCCCCCGCGGAAATAAAACCGCCGTTGTTTTTTACCACTTCTTTGGCTATCTTTTCAGCATTAGCCACCGTTCCCGATAAATAACCGTAACGCCCGTCAAGCATATCAAGATCATTCGCTGAATCTCCAACACAGAAAATAGAGCTATAGTTATAGCCCGACCTGGCAGCTATTTCCTCAAGACAGCATCCCTTCCCGATCTGGCGGGGAGCCACGGTAAGGTGAACGCGATTGCGAAGGGGTTTATAACCTTCCGGGAGAGAATCGCTCAGTAGTTGGGCCGCGCGGCGGGATTCGTCTTCTTCAGAAAAAATAAAAACAGTCCCCTCCTTCTTTACATTAACCCCTTCCTCCTCTATCCACTTCACCACCGGCGCAACCAAATCAGCATGTTTTTTTTCCGCCCGGCGGGTTGCCTTTCTTAACCTTTCGTTCCAGTTTTTAAACGGAACAACTTCCTCTTTGGAATTCACCGAATAAATATAACGTTCCTCAACAATGTAATAGTCGGGAAGCCGCTCCCACTCTGTTAAAAATTCACGCAGCCGTTCATCCGGACGCCCCGTGGCAACAATCCAAGCCCTGCCTTCCTTCTGCCACTGGGTTATCAGTTCGAAAAATTCAGGCGGTATCTCTTCTGTCCCGGGAAGAAATAAAGTCCCGTCAAGATCGGTCACAAAAACTTCAATCTTATCCAGGTTATTTGCCACGATAATATCTCAGGAGGAAAGGTTAATGATCTTCAAAATGACTGATAAGTTCTTTATAAATGCGCCTGTTTTTATCGGCACCGGTCAATCCGGTATGTTCCCAGGCGTCCTCGTCATTAAAATGCTGAGGTTCATCCTCAAGATCAAGTTCATTAATCAGTTCATCCGAGTGCAGATGTTCCATCCCCACTCCCCAGGCCAGAGAGGGCAAATCAAGGACATAATCATGAATCTCATCGGTATGCCGGTCGACTTTCTGAAAAAGATGGCCCAGGAAAGCATTGTCAAAGGAGGAGCGATAAGCGCTCATCATCACCCGGTAACCGGAAGTGTTTTTTTCGTAAAACTCAACAATCATATCTACAGCTTCCTCGGCCGAAACCGCCCCTTCCTCCTCCCACCTTTCAACACTAAATCCATTACATTTGATGGCCCCCGGCTGCGCCCGTTCGGGGTGCTCGGGCATTATTCTCTGGTGAAACTGGTCAATAATCTCCCCTTCCGGACAGGTTAACACTATCCCCACGTCTATAACTTCGTGATAACCGGCGTTTAACCCGGTGGTTTCCACGTCCACAAAAGCAATAATCCAGTCGTCCGAATCAAAAATCTGTAACATGAAATTTACCTCTTGTTAAAATTTAATAACCGTATTATTTTATCAAATAGTTCGATTTTTTTAAGTAAAATCACACAGAAGCCAGAACCTTCCAATGAATGTTTCCCACCTTTCTGTGCTTTTTTCTGCACAAAAAGATAGAAGAAGTAGAAAATCTATCATTAAAACGCTCTCTTTGTGTCGGGCTGGAGTATTTCAAACTATCCACGGGCTAAAAACGGGGTTTTAGGACCTTCTGAAAACTAAAATCTCCGCAAATTGGCTTTTTAGACTGCACTCATTTAATGTTTTCTTTAAATCGTTTGAAATCATCCACGAAAAGACTCTGGACCTGGTTGGCGATCTCACCAAGTTCAAGAAGCCGGGAGGAATTTAGAGAACGAGCGTAAGCATGTC
>CAZKRS010000145.1:0-3885 GCA_964555265.1 uncultured bacterium
GAGACCTTATTTATTTTTCCCTGGTTTGTAACCAGAACCCTGGGAGAGCACAATTTATTTTTAGTATTGAGTGTTGTGCTGGTTCTTTTAAAAGAAAATATGGGGGCGATCGGCTTCGACGCAGTGTTGAAGAAGGAGAGGGCATGCCGGGGGTGTCTGGTCACCCCGTCAGAAAAGGCCGGACAACGTTCATTTGCCGAACGCGATTTTGCTATGGCGGCCTAACATAGCCGCTATGTCCCGCAGACTTGCGGGGCACCCCGGCCGATTTCTTTCCCTGTGAGAATCGATCCCGGGGCAACGACAGCAGGGGTTCACCACCGGTCTCCCATTCCTCCGCTGGATGAACTACAAACGGAATGGTGCGGCGGTCTACCGGTCCTGTCTGTTGGGCCCGGACCGTTAAGTTCTAAAAACAGGCTAAGCATGTAGTCCTTTCTGTCGGATACACTGTGGACGCGGGTTCGATTCCCGCCGCCTCCACCATTTTCTTAATACCGTATTCGTATAGATTTTAACTTCAAGTTTTAAGATGTAGTGATGGAGGAAAAATGAAGAAATACTGCTTACCGTTTTTGATTGGAATGGTCCTTATACTGGCTTTTATGCCCCGGTCCGCCCGGGCTCAGCAGGTCAATATTGTTGATGCCGGTGGTGATTTATTGCGCCGGGTTAACGCTCTCGAGTTTGACAATAAATATTTTTTCGATCTTTACGATTTTTTCAAAGCAATAGATTTTGACGTTAACTGGAATGAAACCACCCGGAGGTTAACTGTTTCCGGAGCGGATGAAAAGTTCAGGTTTTCTCCCGGAGCCGGGCGAGTCATGGTTGCCGACGACGGGTTGTATCCCGCCGAAAATCTCCGCCAGGAGAACGGACGGCTTTACCTGGATGCTGAGCAGACGGCCGGCCTGCTGAAAACCCATACAGAAAAAGAGTATATATGGAACCCTTCCCGGGAACAGATGCAGGTGGCCCGCGCCGAGGATTTCCAGGCTGAAATTGATCCGGCCGCCGCCGACGAGGACCCGATTGCCCGGTTTTTAGAAGAAATACCTGAAACCGGGGAAGAAGAAATACTGGTTGTAATCGATCCCGGTCACGGCGGTCGTGATCCCGGGGCTATCGGTGCTAACGGATTGCACGAAAAAGAGGTTGTCCTCCAGATCAGTCTTTCGCTTCGAGATTATATTGAAGAAAATTATCCCCGGATCAAGCCGGTCCTCACCCGGGACGATGACCGGTTTATACCCCTTCAGGATCGAACCCGGATGGCTAATGAACAGCAGGCTGATTTGTTCGTCTCTATTCATGCCAACAGCGGTCGGGCGGGGGCGTCCGGATTCGAGGTTTTTACGCTCAGCAGCGAAGCTGATGATGAAGAAGCACAAGAATTAGCTGAAATCGAAAACAGCGCCCTGCGTTATGAGGGAGTCGACGGAGAAGAACTTAAAGATATCCAGTGGATTCTCCAGCAACTCCAGGGAACGGTTCATACCCGGGAGAGCCGGGAATTTGCCCGGATTATTGATGATGAGCTGGATGGAGATCTTTCCCTGCCCAGCCGGGGGGTAAAGCAGGCGCCGTTCTTTGTTCTTAAGGACGCCCGGATGCCCGCTGTTCTTGTTGAAACCGGTTTTCTTTCCAACCCCCGGGAAGCTGAGAAGCTGGGCACCCGGAAGTTCCAGCGGGAGATTGCCGCCGGATTGGCCGGGGCCCTGGAAAATTACCGGCAGAACAGATACTGAAATGAAAAAGATATTCTTAAAATTCGTCCTCCCGTTGATTCTTGTGGCGGCAGTTATAATCGCTGCCTGGTGGTTTTTACCCCCTGAACCCGACCCCCCCGAAGAAAAACCCCTGCCCCGGGAAGAGGTTGCACTTTATTTCCTGGACGTGGAAGAATACCAACTAACCCGGATTTCCAGAGATGTTCCCGAGGCTGATGATTCAACCGAACGTATTTTCCAGATTATCGACCATTTGAAACAGCCGCCGGAAGATGAAAATATAGAAATTCTGCTTCCCGGTGACCTGGAACTTATCGCCGCCTATACTGAGGGAGATATTGTTTACGTGGATTTTAACGAGGCGTTTATCGGTGCCGCCGAGGGCTCAACCGGCGAAATGTTATTTCTGTATTCAATAGTTAATTCCCTGCTGGCAAACCTGGACGAAAAATACCGGCTTGTTCAGTTCACCGTTGAGGGCGAACAACGCTCGACCATGGGCCCCTATGGAGAAAATAGCGGTCATATAGGAATTAAATACCCCCTGGGTCCCCGATGGATTCAAGACGAAGACTCTTCCTGAAAACGGCAGTGATCCTGGCCGTAATTTTTACCCCGTTTTTTCTCTATTTTTATTCCCTGGATAACCATTCCGAACCCCGAAATGATGAAAAAACCGTCTACAATCACTATATAGAAGATTTCAGGCTGGTGGAAAATCCGGCTCCGGGTGAAGCCTGGATTTTGAGTTCTCCCCGGGCTGAACGGGAGGGAATGAAAGTGCGGCTGGACGAACCCCGGCTGGTATATAAAGTGGACGGTGACACCAGGGCCCGGGCTCTTGCCCGGCGTGGACGTTACCATGAAATAGATGATATACTTAAGCTTGAAGAAGAGGTCAACGTTTACCGGGAAAAACCCGCTCAGCACCTGGAGACGGAAAAATTAACCTGGCGCCGCCGGGATGGTATTCTGGAGACGGAAAGCCAGATAAAATTCACCGATGAACGGGGAGTGTTTGAAGCAACCGGGCTGCACTGGGATATTGCAGCCGAAAGGATGAATTTCAAATCGAATATAAAACTGCGCTGGCATTAATATTTTTCTTATTCTTTTTACTACTGGTTGGGCCGGCCGGTGCTTATGAGCTCGAGTCTGACAGCCTGGAGGTCGACCAGGAAAAGGGACGGGCGGTTTTTACCGGTAACGTCCGGGTCTGGTCGGATACCCGTGAGATAAAAGCCCGCCGGCTGGAGGTCTTTTTTGAACAGGAAATAGAAGATTTACGCCGGGCGGATGCTTACGGGGAAGTTGAGCTCACCCAGCCGGGTTTGAAAGCTACCGCCAGTTACATGTCATATTCAATCCGGGCCGATACGGTTGTTCTCCAGGGGGATGCCCGGGTAACAGAAGAAAGAGGAGAGTTTGAAGCCGACTGGATGTGGATTGACCTGGTTGCGGAAGATATACGTATGGAGGGTAATATCAGGGGAAAACTGTTCGAATAGAGGTGGAAATGAGCCTGTGAGTACTGAATTGATCGGTGAGAGTTTGTCTAAAGAATACGGCGGTCGGAAAGTTGTTCGCCAGGTGGACCTCGAGGTTTACGGTGGCGAAATTGTGGGACTTTTGGGTCCGAATGGCGCCGGCAAGACGACTACTTTTCAGATTCTGGTCGGGCTTGTTACTCCTCTCGAAGGCCGCGTTTTTTTGAACGGGGAGGATATCACCCGGTTTCCCCTCTACCGGCGGGCGGAACGGGGGCTTGGTTATCTGCCCCAGGAACCTTCCGTGTTTCGAAACCTAACCGTTGCCGAAAATTTCCGGGCTATCCTCGAACTGGTGGAGAACGATTCCGGTAAGATCCGGGAAAGAATTGATAAATTGATTGAGGAATTTTCACTGGAACATGTTTCGGATTCGCTTGGGGCCTCGCTTTCTGGCGGGGAGAGACGCCGGGTGGAAATCGCCCGGGCCCTTGTCCCGGACCCCGATTTTTTGCTTCTGGATGAACCTTTCGCCGGGATTGATCCCCTGGCGGTCGAGGAAATCCAGCGCCTGGTTAAAGAGTTGAAAAACCGGGAGATTGGAGTATTGATTACCGACCATAACGTCCGGGAGACTCTTGCTATAACCGACCGCTCCTACATCA
>CAZKRS010000146.1:0-3879 GCA_964555265.1 uncultured bacterium
CCCGGGGATGCGCCTGGTGATTCCCGGAGAGGTGAATAAAAAAACAATTACCGAGGTCCAGGTGGCTGAAGCTCCTCTTGAATCTTCACAGGAAAGTTCAGCGGAAACTTCGGCGCAGACCACCCCCGCCGGTGGGGATGGCGGTTCGGAAGAACAATCAACCGTTTCTTCTGCCAGTGTCAACTTTGCGCCTGTCTGGCCGGTTGAAGGCCGGCTGGTCCAGCGTTTCCGATCCCGTGATGATCCCACGGCCCGGGGGATAAGAATCGAGGCCCCCCGGGGTAGCAAAGTAAAAGCTGTTGAGTCGGGGAATATAAAACTGGCCGGCCGCTGGGAGGCGGAAAAAAGACTCGGGAAAATAGTTATTATTTACCATAATGAAGAATTTGCCTCTGTTTACGCCCACCTGGATAATTTAGAGGTCCGGGAGGGCGAAAGGGTTGAAAGGGGCCAAATCATCGGTGAAGTCGGGGATAGCGGAATGGTGGATAAACCGCAGTGTTACCTCGAGATTCGATACAATCTCCAGCCGGAAGATCCGCTGCTGTTTCTGGAGGAACCGGTATGACAGTAAAACAGGAGACCCTCGAGCCACTGTTGAAGAGAGCCCGGGTTAAAGATAATCTCCTCGATTTTGAAGTTGTGGCTAATTTCCTCGATTCAAACGAGCAACTTTCCCTGGATGAAGTCCTGGAGAAACTGGAGAAAGAAGGAATCCGGGTCGTTGATTCTGTGCCTTCTGACGGTAAATTGAGCAAATATAGAAATTCTCTTCATATATATATGCAGGAGATATCGGAAATATCACTTCTCAATGCCGACGAAGAGATAGAACTTTCCCGGGCTATTCATGAAGCCCGCCGTAAAATTTTTGAATTATGTGAAGAATACGGGGTGGAGGAAGAAGATATTAAAGAGATGGCGCTTAAAAGTGAAAATAAAGAGCTGCTTCGAGATGAATTAAGGGACCGGGGAGTGGTAAAAAATCAATTGAGCGGTTTCATGCAGCGGTTGAACCGGTACAGGGAAGAATACGTTGACGCCCACAGCCGGATGGTTGAGGCCAATCTGCGCCTGGTGGTAACCATAGCAAAAAAATACAAACACTGCGGGCTCAGTTTTAACGATTTGATTAACGAGGGCAACATGGGCCTTATGAAAGCTGTTGACCGCTACGATTACCGGAAAGGGTTCCGGTTCAGCACTTATGCCGCCTGGTGGATTCGCCAGGCTGTTCTGCGGGCTATCTCGAACAAGGGCAGAACTATCCGCCTCCCCGTGTACATGGGAGATCTTGTCCGGAAATGGAAGCGGAAACGCAGTCAGCTCCGCCAGGAACTGGGGCGGGAACCACATATGATGGAAGTTGCGGACGAGCTGGATATAGATTATGAAAAAGCAACTCATATTATGCGCCATTCCCAGTCTCCAACCTCTCTGGAATCACCGGTCGGCAATGACGATGACGCTCAGCTTAAAGATTTGATTGAAGCCCGGGATACCCGGGACGCAATATCTGATTTAGAAGAACATGTGATGGAAGAAAAATTGTGGGAAGCTATTGACACGGAGCTTACCGAAAAAGAAAAAATTGTTTTTATTCATCGCTATGGACTGCAGGGGAAAAAGGAACATACCCTGGAGGAAGTGGGTGAGGTACTTGATTTGACCCGGGAACGGATCCGCCAGATCCAGAAAAAAGCGCTTGAGAAAATCAGGGAATCTCCCTATGGAGAAGAACTGCGAAATCTTCTTAACGGTCTGGCAGATTAAAGTTTTAAAAATTCAGGCTAAAGTTTTCACTGTAAAGAACGACATATATATTAGAGTGTTTAAGTTCTAAGCTCCCTTCTGGCGAGCCATGTTCCCATCGGTTGAACTTGCACTCATTTTGCACTCATTTATAGTGGTGGCCGGATGTCAAACGGCAGACATCCGGCCATTTTTTTTGTACAGAATTTCCCGGTCTCACCTCAATAAAACCCGAGCAGTTTTTCCAGGACAGATTCGAGCTGGGAGTGGGGGGTACTTGCTCCGGCGGTCAGGCCTACCTTTATTTTCCCTTCCGGAAGCCAGTTTTTTTCTTGGCGGGTATCTTCAACGTCCGGCGGAAGGAATTCAATGGATTTTCTTGTAAAACATCCGGCGTTTTCAATGTGGTAAACAGCCGTGGCACTGTTATCAGTTACAGTTCGAGCCAGGTTTTGTGTGTTGGAACTGTTGTGGCCGCCCACAACTATGAACAGGTCAAATTTATTGTTTTTCAGCAATTTTTTGACTGCGTCCTGCCGGTCCTGGGTGGCCGAGCAGATGGTTTTAATTGAGCAGAAATTTTCTGAATTTTTGTCCCGCCGGCGGACGGTTTCTTCAAACTTGTTAAAAATTTTCAAAGACTCGTTCATTAACATCGTTGTCTGGTTGGCGACACCTATTTTTTCCAGGTCCCGGTCGGGGTTGAATCCCGAAGAACTTGCCCGGTTAAATTTTTCCATAAAATCTTCCCGGTTCCCCCCCTCAAGCATGTAATCACAGACATATTCAGTTTCCGAGAGATTTCTTACAATAAGATATTTATCGGCGTAAGAGCTGGTGGCGATCGATTCCTGGTGGGAGTATTTGCCGTGGATAATGGCTGTATAACCCTCCTGGTTGAACTTTTTTACCTGTTCTTCAACGGTTCGGACTTCGGGGCAGGTGGTATCAATCAGGGTGAGCTTCCGATTTTGCAGGTGCTTGAGGACATTTTTCCGGGTTCCAAAAGCGGGAATGACAACGACATCCCCATCCCTGATCCTGTCTATTTCATTAAAATTTATGAAATGGGCGCCCAGGTTCTGTAATTCCCTGTTTACCCGGGGATTGTGGATTAATTCGCCCAGGACCCAGATGTTTTTATCGGGATTCTCTTCCAGGGCCTCCCCCACCTCTTCAATAGCATACAATACTCCGTAACAGAACCCCCAGATAGGGGCCAGTTTCACCGTGAGGAGATTTTTCCGGATCTGGTTATGTCCAAGGACCATATCGCCTTTTTTTACCTCTTTGCGCCCCTTGGCCAGTTTCAAGAGGTCCTTCCGGAGAAACTCTTTTTTAACAGTATTCATCTGGAACCTGCCCTCTTTCACACCTGTTTATTTTATATTTACTCCGCTTCTTGCTTTCTGCTAATTAACTGCTGTTATTTCGCCCCTTCAGGGCTTTGCCTGCTCGTTTTAGTTGGATAGTGCACTGTCACAGTCAAACATGTGACCGCTGCTGGTTGTCATTCCCGCGAAGCCTGTCCTCGACTCCGATCGGGGAGCGGGAATCCAGTGACGTTGAATTTTTTATGGTCAACAGTCAACGGTCGAGAGTCGATAGCCAACGTCAAAGTCGCTGGATTGCCCAATCAAGTTGGGCAATGACGAGCGGTGATGCTGGATTGTCGGGCAAGACCGGGCACAATGGCCTGCTGGCAAAAACGGCAAGGGGCAACCCGAAAATCCAATTATGACGAAGCACTATTTGGATAGTTAAACCCTCTCCGAAAAGCTTTCCCCCCTTGAAGGGGGAAATGCAAAGGGGGGTGAAAGGCCGGTTTCAAGCCCTTTCCCCTTCACCCTGACCCTCTCCCTCCGGGGGAGAGGGGACTTTTCGGAGAGGGTTTAGTTAGATAGTTCACATGTTCCACTGCTTGAGCCTTCCACGCCCCGCGCCCCCCACTTTCACACTTTCCCTTTTTGCACTTATTTTAACGAACTTGCACTCCTCGCATTTTCGCTCTTACGGTCTTTCGCTTCTCGCACCATCGCAACGTCGCAAAATCGCCCCCTTCCACACTTTCACACTTTCCCACTTTCACACTTTCCCACTTTCCCACTTTCCCACTTTCCCACTTTC
>CAZKRS010000147.1:0-3817 GCA_964555265.1 uncultured bacterium
CTTCTCCCGCGGTTCCCTTTACAAATCAGAAGGACTTTCTGGTAACCGGATTTTTGGAGTCGCCCTGGGCCCGGAGGACTCTAAAACGACTCAAAACCTCAAAGAACGCCAGGGACGGCGTCCGAGAATGAGCCAGAGAATTATGTCATCTGCTTTTCACCTAACGGGTGAGGATGTTGTCTGCGCCTCCGCGTTCCCCGCTTTTGCCCTTGACTTCGCTTTTTCGCCTGCTCAGTGCCGTTTTTGCCCTGGCGCTCAGCACCCCGCTCCCCGCGCCCTGCTCCTCACTCTCAGCGCCGCCCCTCCCCACCCCCTTGACCGCGGATTGCAGGGTTTGGTAGGATTCGGGGAGCATAATTCCAATCCTGATTTTTCTGAGGTGAGTCCTTATGGCTCTCGATGAGGAATTGCTGGAAATCCTGGTCTGCCCCGCCTGCAAGGGGGAACTTGACTACTTTGAAAATGAAAATTTTCTCCTCTGTCCCGCCTGCCGGCTACAATATCCGATTCGGACGGGGATCCCCGTCATGCTTGAAGATGAGGCGGAAAAAATTTCAGAAGAAGAACTGGAAAATTTAACCGGCGGCGACTCTTAAAACTTCGCCGTATAGTGTCTCCATTTGCCGGGTTGTATCTTCCCAGCTAAATTTTTTCGCCTGCTTCACACAATCTTCAACCACCCCGGTATCTCCGACCGCATCGGTGACTACTTCCATTAACTGTTCCGAATAGCGGTTGTCATCCAGCCTGATCGCAGCTGCAGCGCTTATTTCTTTCATTGCTCCCACGTCCCTGACCACGGGCCGGGTCCCGCAGGCCATTGCCTCTAAAACCGAAAACCCGAACCCTTCGTAGCGGGAGGGAAACAAAAGCAGCTGAGCCCCACTGTACAGGCCCGCAAGCTGGTTGTCATCCACGTAACCCGGTAAAACCAGGTTCTCTTCTTTACCTTCCCATTTTTCTTTTAAAAGGCTGCTGTATTCTCCCCGTTGACCGGCCACCACCAGCTGCACTTCGGAAAGGACCCGGTTATCCCAGTTTTCTATAACTTCTTCCAGGTTTTTTATCGGATCATACCGGCTCAGGTCACCGACCATCAAAAAATATGGCCCGGTTATCCCCAGCTTTTCCGTGATATTTTCCACCTCTTTTTCCGAACGGGGATAAAAACGCCGGTGGTCAATCCCGTGATAAATCGGATGAATAATTTCCCGGTCCAGCCCGAAAGACATCTGCAGATCCTTCGCAGTGCTCCGGGACGGGGTAACTATAACATCTGAATTCAAAATCTGCCTCTTCATCCGCCAGTATATATAACGATCAAACATGCTCTCCTGGTATCGTTCCCGGTAAAGGTAAGGAATCAAATCATGTACCAGGGTTACTATCGGAACGGCGGAAAACGGAGGCACCCGGCGGGGGTCAATAATCTGGAGAATATCTATATTCGTATTTTTATAATTCCAGGCCAGTCGCCAGCGATCCAGCAGTTTGTCCCTCCATTCGTCACTGCCGTCCCCGTTCACCCGGGGGAAATCACCGTTCGAATAAGGTTCAACCATAAAATTCGGGTTGGCAGTAAACCATTCAAAATAGGCCTGGGTAACCCGGCCCGCCGCTCCCGTCCGCAACTCCCCCTGAAGCGGCGTCAAATCAAGCCCAACATGTATTTTTTCTTCAGCCATCTGGTTTTTTCCTTTCCTTTTAGTCTGAACTGAACTGTCTCCTCCCACCAAACCGTTTCCAGGTGAAGGAGGTGTTTATTATCGGATTTTAAAATCTCACCAGCCCGGATTATGGGCGCCGGTAGTGTGTCGGGCAGAATTCCGGGTTAGGTTTTAAATATGTCATATCGACCGCCATAAATTCTGCATTTTTTTCTTAATTTTTCAACCAGCGTCATTTCTACCCGGATATCTCCCAGTTTAACCTCCGGTTTTACCTGGCCGTGAAAATCTGTCCCCCCCACCACCAGCAGATCCTGCTCTCGGGCCAGATTTAAATATTTAAGGTGATCACCGGGCTCATTATCGGAATAATAAACCTCCAGCCCTTCAATTCCCAGACCCCTGAAATTCAGTCCTTCCAGCTCGCCGGGATACAAAACCGGATGAGCCAGCACGGGGACCCCGTTCGCTGATTTTATAAGTCTTACCGCTTCCCGAACCCCCATCCGTTCCTTCGGGGCCGCGTCAAGCATCTGGCCACTGGCCAGGTATTTTTTAAATGCCTCGTCAGTTGACTCAACAAGCCCCTCCTCAACCATCGCCTGGGCAACATGGGGCTTGCCAATTAAATTTTTCCCCGCCTGGGCGGCCACTTTCTCAAAAGTTAAAGTGGTTCTTGTTTTGGACCGGAGTATATCCATCATTTTACGGACCCGCTCCGCCCGGGATTTTTCATAATATTTTAATTTCTGAGCCACCGCCGGTTTCTGCCAGTCCAGGTAATAACCAAGAATATGGTAGCGCCCCTCCTTGATCTCACAGCTGATTTCTACGCCGGGAATTGTCTCCACCGGCGAGTGGCGACCGGCACGCATAAATTCGTCCAGCCCCCCCACCGTGTCGTGATCCGTCAGGGCCAGGGCCTGGAGATTTGCCGCTTCCGCCAGTTTTACCAGCCTGGCGGGCGAAAACTGGCCGTCCGAACTGCTGGAATGAGTATGTAAATCCGCTCCCCCTTCCTCAACCAGGTCCGTCTGCCGGCTTCCGTTTTTGCTCACAGGCTGGTTGCCTCCTCCCAGAAACTGCCCCGGCGGACCGTTGCATAGGCGTTGTGGTTATGGATTGATTCATAACTTATACATTCAAGACAAAAATCTTCAATCCGTTCTTCTTTTTCAAATACCAGGCTTAAATCCCGGACAATATCTTCAACAAATTTCGGGTTATTGTAGGCCTGCTCAGTCACATAAGCCTCATCCTCCCGCTTCAAAAGCGAGTAAAGCTGACTGCTCCCTTCACCCTCAATTAATTCTATAAACTCTTCCAGCCAGATCAGCCGGTTGATTACTGCCTTGCTTTTGACCACTGCCCGCTGGTTGTGGGCACCTCCCTGGCTGTTTTCTTTGCTGCAGGGACAGAGACTGGTAAGCGGAACCTCAGCCGATATCCAAATCTTCATCTCCCCGTCCTTGAGCACTCCCCCGAACCCGCAGTGAAAATCCATTAACCCTTTCTTGGCACTGGAAGGTGAGCTTTTTTCTATAAAATAATCAAATTCAAAACTGACATAAGCGTTCGTGGAATTTAAATGACCGGTTAAATCGTGCAGAAAGTCAGGAACCGATTCAAAAGAAAACTCCGACTGCCGGTATTTTTCCGCCAGCTCCACAAACCGGCTCAGGTGAGCACCACGCTCATCCGCACTGAGATTTACTCCGATGTTAACGTCAGCCACCACGTGCTGGGTCCCCCGGCTGCGGTCCTTAACATTCAAAGGTAGCTTGAAATCACGGATCCCCACGCAGTTCAACCCCACCGCACGGCGGTCTACCTCCCCCTGTATGTCCTGCAGGTCCGGCTCTGTTTCACTGATAATAATCACTTCCAGAAGTTAAATCTTTTTGTGTCGAAAGAATAATTATAACTGATATCTCCCGCACCTTGAACCGGAAAAACAACTGTTTTAATTTACTGCCCAGCACTACTATTGTAAAATTAATGGCTGAGTTGAGCGCCCGTAGCTCAGCCCGGACAGAGCAGCGGCCTTCTAAGCCGCGGGTCGCAGGTTCAAATCCTGCCGGGCGTATAGTTAGTGTGAAAGTGTGAAAGTGTGAAAGTAGGAAAGTGTGAAAGTAGGAAAGTGTGAAAGT
>CAZKRS010000148.1:0-3817 GCA_964555265.1 uncultured bacterium
GGAGAAGGTTGGATTTAGGCAAGCCTTTAAGGTTTGGTTATTAAGTAATTCAGCCTGCTTTTGGCAACTAAAAATTAGGCAAAATGGCAATTATAAGTGAATACTTTCCGTTGATGGCATTTCACACTTTTTTTCAGTTATCAGCCTCTTTTTTGAATGGGACATAGTTTGCTGAAATCGGAAACTTTCATCTTTGAATGTAAAATATGGAAGCGGCCGGTATTGTTTTTTGGAGGCGAATGTGAACAGTTTGAGGTGGATTTTATTTTTTGATTGCTTGTGGGAGTTGAAAATCCTGGGCAATAGGAAATCAAACAGATAGGAAATAAGAGGCGAAAGGCTGGAGGATATGGTATTTCTTGATGGGAAACGGGAAACGAAAGTTTGAAGATATGAGTTTGTTTGCAATAGGTGAGTTTGTTGGAATAAGGAGGCGAAGTAATAAGTTTGGAGCCGATAAATTAGTTGTTTGAAAAATGGAGACGAAGGCCAGCAGTTAAAGAACTTGCGTTTAATTTTTGGTTAAAAGAGGCGTAAGTATTTAAGTATTAGTAAGTAAATCAGTGCTTGAATCATCCGGATTGCACCGCTGAATATTTATGTGGGGATAATATAGGCGAATTCAGGAGAATTTAGTGAGAAAAATTACATAAATGTAATAACTGGCGATTATTACATTTATGTAAAATTAGACTGTCAAAATAAACTCCTTTTTGAATCAAAATTCATATTGTTTCAACAAACGGGTCCTCGCCGTCGGGACAGCAGGCGTTGATGTATTTGGTCTGGGCGGTGTGGTTGAAAACGCCGCGCTCGGCGTGGGCGTGGCCGCAGATGAACAGGTCGGGCTGTTGGATTGCAAGGCCGGCCCTGACGCTGATATCGCCCTCCGGGGACAGATTATCCGGCGGTGCATGTGCTACCACCACGTCTGCATCTGGAGCCTCGCCGGGAAGCGAGAAAATGCGGCCGTCGATTGTTACGCTGGTCTTCGGCGGGAAGCCGTCCTGGCGCAGCAGGGTAATGCGCTGCGGATGTATTTCTCCATACCGGCGGTCTTTAATATTTGTCCACTCGTGGTTTCCTAACAGCAGTATCTTATGAGGTTGAGGAGCTTTCTCGAACCACGTAATAAAATCATCGAACCCTTTTCCGAAGTCCGTAAAGTCTCCCGCGTGAACCAGCACATCTCCCTCCTCGGGTATATCTATCTTTTCGTGATTACCATGTGTATCCGATATTGCCACTATTTTCATTGATTTTCTTCTCCCTGGAGTTCAACAAAATCAAGAAATTTCGAATGCAGTTCGGGAACATGCAGAATGACTACATACCGGACTATACCCAGCGCCCAGTTCAGACGCTGTTCGGATGAATATTTGGAGGAATTCTGTCCGTAGACGGCTGACAGTCCGGTGATGGTTAGATCGTTGATGCTGCGAACGCCGTAGCGTCCGAAGTAATACAGGTTATCTATCAACTCCGGATCGTTACCGTGGCGCTGGTTATGCTGGTAAAGCAGTGACCAGGGTTCTTGGTTCCCGCCGATGAACCAGGTTTCAAGCGGACGCCTCCTTTCCCCTCTCCAGTAGGACGGGAACTCTTTGATTTCATTGTGGCGTTCGGGACCGATTAATTCTTTCAGATCCTCTTTGTTGCGTACAGGTTCAAGAGCGCCGCCCTGGAGGCATAGGTCGCAATCAAGGTTGTTTCTTTGTGTTTGTTCTAGCAGGTCAAAGCGTCCGGGAATGTCGTCAGCAAGGAATAATTTCATTTTTTAGATTCCGTTAAATCAAAGACTCCTCAGATTTCCTTAAGTTTTTACTGTTCTTCTGCCAGGCTCCTGATTTCATCCCGGGCTGCTTCGCCGAGCAAATTGACTCTTATATGCAGACCTGCTTCGTGAGCAAGCTCGGCAGTTCTCTGAGTTTTTTCATCCTTTCCATCCCAGAAAATCCGGCAGCGATTAGCTCTTTTTATGTTGAATTGATTCTGTTTCTGATAGTCCGCTTCAGTCCCGACCGGTTTTTCATATTCAAGCTCAATAACTTTGTCAGCATATTTATTAATCGCTGCCACAGATTCCTCCGGTTGATCATCAACTTTCCAGGGAACAACACCCACTAATGTAACCGCTATTTTGAATTTTTCTTTAATAGTCCCTGCGGCTTCTAATGCTGCTGTCTCCGAACCCCTTGCTCCACCAAAGTAAATCCGGTCAGGGTTGATTTCCATAAGTTCTTCGGTCATTCCTTCATGTATTGTTTGGCGCCCACTTTTGGTGATATCCCGGGAGCCAAAAATTGCTGTTACCGTGAAATCATCGCCCAATTAAATCACCTCAAAGAAAGTTAAATAAAAAGTTTGTATGACGGTAAATATAATTCGATAGAAGCCGCTTGCAACTATTTATATTTACTGTTATAATATTATTAGATGAGATGTTTATTTTAATTTAAGCCCATTATATCATAAAATAAGCTAAATATCAACGATATTATGGCAAAAGATGTTTATTTAAGGTGATGACCAATTTATAACAAAAACAAGATTTTGAAGCACGCGCGAAAACAGGCGGGATTAACTCAGATTGAAATGTCTGATAATGCAAAAATCACCCAGGGGCAGATTTCCGGAATTGAACGGGGAGATAGGGTTTTGCACTGGTCTTGTGCTGCCCGGATGGCGACCGCCCTGGAAGATGTTTATGCAGATGAGCTTTTCATCAACCAAAATTTGTATGCCGGTGCTGAGAAAATATCAGAAGCGCAAAAGGAGCTCGATGTGCTGGAGGTTGAGGTTGACGAATTTGAGGGCTGGAAAAATTTCTCGGATCCCCGGGCAAGAAAACAGCAATTTCAAAAGGGAGTTACTTTAAATTCCAAAATTATTGAAGTTGCCACGGAAATTAGAACCCGGATTAACAGTATCCATCAGGCGTTTGGGAAGTTCTGGTTGTCCACTGGCGAAATGAAGGGGGAAGGGGGGTTAAAAGAATTGATAGCTCAAGCCCAAAACGCTATCGGAGAGGCGTTAGCGATAATTAAAAAATTAGGGATTGATACTGATTTCATACATCGATTTCGTTCCAATCAAGACGAAACAGATGATGCAAAAATTCAATATGAGGCCAAGAACCTGTCGAATAAACTCTTGAACCCCGAAGACAAAGATTCTTCATCGGGATCCGATCAGAAAATCTAAATCGGGAAAATAAGACGGTGGCTATAGTTGAGGTTCGGTTTCGAACCGCACGACTCGTCGCCTCCTGCTCCTCAAGGGGGAACCATGTCCCCCCTCGACGTTCGCTATTGCTCACTGCTCCCCCACGGCACATCCTGTGCCTGCAGGCTTGGAGGGCTGCGCCCCTCAAACTTCCCAGAGGCCGTATAAAAACAGTTGGAAAGTTGGAAAGTAAATGCTGTTAGCTTTAGACTTTAAGCTTTTAGCTGCAGTAATAGGCGCGGGCGGTTTCGAACCGCCGACCTCTACCGTGTCAACCTCCTATGGGCCTTTTTCATTGATTTTCAATTGTCTCTTATTATTTTCATTCTTTACTTTTATAGGCACTATAAGCCTACTTTTAAGCTTATATAGCTTTTTCATAGTAGTCAAAAGATTTCAGTGATCTTTTCATATTTCCGCTCGTATTCAAATCCGCTCGGCACGAGATGGCCGGAAAAAACATATATTTTATTTCTATTTAAGAAATTATCTCAAAAATAATAATTATATATCAATTATTTTTATTTTAACTTTTGACTTTCGCAATTCAAGTCTTCTGCGAAAGCGACTAAACTTATTTACAGTGATATTT
>CAZKRS010000149.1:0-3768 GCA_964555265.1 uncultured bacterium
CATTTCATTTTTAATTTCTTATGCCCCTGGCACTTTTCAAATTTTATTTGAAAAGGCGTTGTGAAACAACGCTCAAAAAAATAAAGTCAAAACTACTGTTGTTTTTCCGGTTTTGCTTTTGTCGCCCCCTCGCCTGCTCGCCTGTTCGCCTGCTCGAGCTTTTTCAAATTTCCATTCGCATGCCATCACGGGCCAGTTCCACGGATCTGAATTCCTTTTCGGCTTCCTTCACAAGCTGATCCGGCTGCATGTACCGCCGGGACCTGTGAGTCAAAAGAAGTTTTTTGGCTTCCAGGTGCGAAGCAACCCGGGCCGCTTCCAGGGCCGTGGAATGTTTTTTCTTCTCCGCATGTTTCTTGTGTTTTTCCAGAAACATCCCCTCGTGAATCAATATATCGGGATTATAAAACTCTTCCGGATAATCCAAAATAGGTCGTGTATCCGTAATATATACCAGTTTCGGTCCCTCGGGCGGAGGATCGCTGACCTGCCCCGGTTCAATCACCCGGCCATCCTCCAGTTCAACCTCGTTTCCTTTCTGAAGTTTTCCCCACAGCGGTCCCCGGGGAATCCCCAGTTTTTTTGCTTTTTCGGGATGAAATTTACGTTTCTCCCGGCGAGCTTTCAACAAATAACCATAAGTTTCCGAACGATGATCAAGCCGCCGCACCATCACCTCAATTTCACTGAATAAATATTTTTTACCATCGGATACTTTTTCATAATTAATCTCATAATGTATGTTAAACCCAAGCGTCCCCTGGGTAGCATCGATATATTCTTCAAGTTCAGCCGGTCCCAGCAAGCAAAGCGGCTCCTCGCTATTTTCCTGGCCTCGGCGGATTAAAACACCGGGCAGCCCGAGAGTATGGTCCCCGTGCATATGGCTGATAAAAATAGTCTCCAGGTCGGTGCGGGCCAAACCCTCCTCCGCCATCCGGAGCTGACTGCCCTCCCCGGCGTCAAGCAAATAACTTCTTCCCCGCCGGCGGACTATAAATCCGGGCACATGCAACCCGGGATAAGGCATAAACCCCCCTGATCCAAGCACAATCAATTCCACTTCAAGCACCTCTTTTATTAGTTAGCCAGTTAGCTAGTTACCTGGTTAACTAGTTAACAGCTAAAGACAAATCATAAAACCAGCAAACTAGCTAACCAGGTAACTATCCAACTACTTTGGATCGAACTGCTGGGCTATGGGCATTATTCTCCCGGTGCCCAGCGATTTTGAAGTTACTTTTAGTCCAACGGCCGCCTGCTGGCGCTTGTATTCGTTGCGATCAATCATTTTGACCACTTCATAAACCACCTGGTGGTCAAGACCCTGGCGTACTATCTCCGCCGGAGACTGATGCAACTCCACGTAGCGCTGGATAATCTCATCCAGCAGTTTATAAGGAGGCAGATCGTCCTGGTCGACCTGTCCCGGCGATAGCTCGGCCGAGGGAGGTTTTTTTATAATTTCTTCCGGAATAACCTCTTCAATTTCATTTCGCCAGCGCGCCAGATCATAAACCATCGTCTTGGGAACATCGGAGATTACTCCCATCCCCCCGGTCATATCCCCGTAAAGGGTGCAGTAACCAACAGCAAGTTCAGATTTATTCCCCGGCGCCAGGACAAGATGGCCAAATTTATTCGAAAAAGCCATCAGGAAATTACCACGCACACGCGCCTGCAGGTTCTCCTCGGTTGTATCCCACTGCTTACCTGTAAATTCATCCTCGAGTCGCTCAAGATAGCCCTCAAAAACTTCCTGTACCGGGATCAGTCGAAATTCAATCCCCAGGTTATCAATCAACTGGCGGGCATGCTCAATGCTTTCCTCCGAAGATATTTCCGTGGGCATCATAATTCCCAGCACGTTCTCACAGCCCAGGGTATCGGCAGCAATTGTAGCCGTCAATGCGGAATCAATCCCTCCCGATATTCCAAGCACAACAGATTCAAAACCACATTTGTCCATGTAATCGGACAACCCCAGCTTAAGAGCTCTGTAGATGGTCTTCTCTTCAGATTCAAAGGAAGGCTTTTCAACTGGCCCATCCATATCCACAACCAGCAGCTCTTCTGCAAATCCCGCCGCCTGGCCGAGAACTTCCCCCCGGTCGTTTAAAACCATCGAATTACCGTCAAAAACAAGCGAATCGTTCCCTCCCACCTGGTTAGCTACCACCAGAGGCAGGCTATATTTTTCTGTAAGATGTTTGAACAGTTTATGACGATATTTAATTTTCTCCCGAACAAAAGGCGAGGAGGCTATATTTATAGCCAGCTCAGGGTTATACTTTTGGGCTTCATCCAGTGGATGGCGAGCGTATAATTCACGGTGATAGGATTCACTAACCTCCGGTTCATTCCATATATCTTCACATATAGTAACGGCGCAGTTTTCGTCCGGGCCGCCAGGAACCACCACTGCTCCCTCTTCAAAATACCGGGATTCATTAAAAACATCATAAGTGGGAAGCAGACTCTTGAAATGCCGGCTTATCACCTCGCCCCCCTTAACCCAGGCGGCGGCGTTATGGATCGGTTTACCGACGGAAGAATTACTTTCTTCCACATAACCAAAAATAACTTCAATCTCTTCAACCCGCTCCGCAATTTCTTCAACAGCATCTTTATTTTTTTCCACAAAAGTGGGTCTTTCCAACAAATCCATCGGTGGATAACCACAGACAGCAAGCTCGGGGAAACAGATCAATTCCGCTCCTTTTTCAGCTGCTCGCTTCGAAAAATCAACTATCTTATCAACGTTTTCTTCGAATGCACCTACGGTTGTATTTATCTGGCCGACAGCAATCCGGTTGTATTTCATTTTTTAAATACTCCGGCGAGTAAGGCCCATTTTTTTGCGCACTGTTTCAAGAGTGGCGGCGGCCTCTTCACGAGCTTTTTCTTTGCCTTCATCCAAAATTTCATACACCCGGCCGGGATTATTCTCAAACCGGCGGCGGCGGTCGTCAAAATCAGAAAAATATTTGTTCATAGCCGTCGCCAGGTCCTGTTTGAGATAACCATACTGTATCTCGCCCGCCCGGTATTCTTTCCGGTATTTTTGAAGATCATCTTCCGCTCCGAAAAGATCCAACAGTAAAAAGAGATTGGCAATCGGTCCCTCCTCGGGAAGCTCAGCCCCCGGTTCCGGACCTTTGTCGGTTTTTGCTTTCATAATTTTATCTTCTCTTTCTTCCGGAGTATCACTGAGATAAATACAGTTATTGTAACTTTTTGACATCTTCCGGCCGTCAAGTCCCAGCAGGTTGGGTACATCTCGAACAAGGGCGTTCATTTCCGGAAGATCAGCGTCGTAGAGATGATTGAAACGGCGAACAATCTTGCGCCCAATCTCAAGGTGAGGCCGCTGATCCTCACCAACCGGCACCCTGGTCCCCCGGTAAGCAAGCACATCCGCCGTCTGCAGAACCGGATAACATAAAAACCCGGCGTGAGAAGTCCTTTTCTCTCCCAGTTCCTCCTGGGCTCCTTTATAAGTCGGATTCCGTTTTAACCAGGCTTCCGGGGTAATCATCTCCAGCAGAAGATGTAACTCAGCGTGCTCGGGAATCTCCGATTGCAAGAAGATAGTGCATTTATCCGGATCAAGCCCGGCCGCCAGCCAGTCCATAACTACCTCCAGGCGGCTGGTTTCAATTTCACCGCTGCGGTCATAGTGAGTTGTCAGCGCATGCCAGTCGGCAACAAAGAAATAACAGTTTTCTTCCTCCTGGAGCTCCAACCAGGTCTTCAACGCACCAAAAT